>NZ_JASKYT010000429.1:0-7009 GCF_041028275.1 Streptomyces sp. PU-14G | reverse complement strand
GCCAACCGCCTGCGGCGTGGGAAGGCCGGCGGCGGACCGCCGACCTTCGATCGCGAGGTCTACAAGGCCCGCAACGTGGTCGAACGCTGCTTCGGCCGTCTCAAGCAGTTCCGCGCGATCGCCACCCGCTTCGACAAACTCGCCGCCCGCTACAAGGCCGGAGTCCACCTCGCCGCACTCATCCTCTGGCTGCGCGAACCCGCCCAAGATCCTTTGTCAGACAGGCCCTAGGCCCTGGCCCCTGCCGCGCCGACGGGAGCCGCCGACCCCCGTGCGCGGGCGTCAGGCCAGCCCCCGTCGGGTCGCTGCGGGAGGGCGGTGGCCTGCGATGGAGGCCACCATCTCCAGCACCTGCCTCGTCTCGGCGACCTCGTGCACGCGGTAGACGCGTGCGCCCAGCCACGCGGAGACGGCGGTCGTGGCCAGCGTGCCGAGCAGCCGCTCCTTGACGGGGCGGTCCAGGGTCTCGCCGACGAAGTCCTTGTTGGACAGCGAGACGAGCACCGGCCAGCCCGTTTCGGTCATCCGGCCGAGCTCGCGGGTCGCCTGGAGCGAGTGGCGGGTGGACTTGCCGAAGTCGTGCCCCGGGTCGATGAGGATGCCGTCCCGCCGCACCCCGAGCCCGGCGGCGCGTTCGGCCAGCCCGAGCGTCACCCGAAGGATGTCGTCCACGACTCCGCTGGGGCCCGGTCCGCGTGCCTGTTCCGCCGGCGCGTACACCGTGCGGTGCGGGCGGGTGCGCGGCTCGGCGCCGCCCGCGTGGGTGCACACCAGACCGGCGCCGTACCGTGCCGCGACCTGAGCCAGCAGCGGGTCCACCCCGCCCCACGCGTCGTTGAGCAGGTCGGCGCCCGCCTCGCAGACGGCCTCGCCCACCTCGTGCCGCCAGGTGTCGACGCTGATGACCACGTCGGGCCAGCGCCGCCGTACCTCGGAGACGAAACCGACGGTGCGGCGCACCTCCTCCTCGGCGGTGACCTCGTCCCCGGGACCGGCCTTCACCCCGCCAATGTCGATGATCGCGGCTCCCTCGGCGACGGCCTGTTCCACCCGGTCGAGTGCGGGCTCGTCGAGGAACGTGGCGCCGTGGTCGTAGAAGGAATCCGGCGTCCGGTTCACGATCGCCATGATCACCGGCTCGTGCTCACCGAACTCGCGCGTACCCAGGCGCAGCATCACCCGTCCTCTTCCTCTCCGCGGTGCCGTTCCCGGCCCGCACCCGCGTGGCCTGAGCACCGATCCCCGCCGCCGACCATAGCTGTCGGTGGGCCGTGGCACGATCGGGGTCTGCTCACATTCAGGATCGCTCGGGGAGTCGTGTCGTGTTCGTGTTCCTGCTGATCTCGCTCGTCGTGGTCGTCGCCGCGGTCACGCTCGCCATCGTCGCCGGCGCCGAGCGGTCCGGGGCGTCCCCGCGCGGCGCGCCGGGTGGTCTGGCCGACGTGCCGGCGGATCTGCTGGACGAGCCGCTGCCGCCCGAGCGTCCCGTCACGCACGCGGACGTGGCGGGGCTGCGGCTCGCCGTGGGCGTGCGGGGCTACCGGATGGACCAGGTCGACGACGTCCTCGACCGTCTCGGCGCCGAGCTCGCGGAGCGGGACGCCCGCATCGCCGAGCTGGAGTCGGCGCTGGCGGGGGCCCAGGCCGTGGCGATGGGCCGGGGCGAGGGGCATCGCCTGACGAAGGAGGAGCCGCGGGACGGCCCCGCGGAGGGCGGCCAGGAGGCGGGGGAGCGATGAGTAGCGGGAGCGGGACCGGGAAGCGGGCCGGTGCCGGGAGGGGGACCGGAACGCGGGCCGGTGCCGGGAAGGGAACCGGAAAGCGGGCCGGTGCCGGGGCGGAGGCCGTGCCCGGCTCGCGGGGGGCCGGGCGGTCCCCGGCTCCCGAGGGCGGCGCACTGGCGGTTCCCGAGGGCGGCGCCCTGGCGGGTCCCGACGGCCGCCTGCGCTGCCCCTGGGGCGTCACGGCCGAGGACTACGCGGCGTACCACGACACCGAGTGGGGCAGGCCGGTCCATGGCGACGACGCGCTGTTCGAGCGGCTGTGCCTGGAGGGCTTCCAGTCGGGCCTGTCCTGGCTGACGATCCTGCGCAAACGGGAGGCGTTCCGCGTCGCGTTCGCGGGGTTCCACATCCCGGCTGTGGCGCGGTTCACCGAGGAGGACGAGCGGCGTCTGCTCGCCGACCCCGGCATCGTGCGCAACCGCGCCAAGATCGGCGCCGCCCTCGGCAACGCCCGGGTGGCGGCGACGTGGGAGCCCGGCGAGCTGGACCGGCTGGTGTGGTCGTTCGCCCCCGACCCGGCCGGCCGCCCGGTGCCCCGGACGACGGCCCAGGTGCCGGGGAGCACGCCCGAGTCGACGGCGCTCGCCAAGGAGCTGAAGAAGCGCGGCTTCCGGTTCGTGGGGCCGACGACCGCCTACGCGCTGATGCAGGCGTGCGGGCTGGTCGACGACCACCTGGCGGACTGCTGGCGCCACGAGACCGTGGCGGGTGCGGGACGTGGGCGCTGAGCAGCGCCAGCGCAGTCCGCGCTGAGGCGGCTCCTCAGCGCCCGGTGAAGCGGGGTTTCTCCTTCTTCACGAAGGCTTCGACGGCGATCCGGTGGTCGGCCGAACCCCCCACCCGCACCTGGAGTTCGGACTCCTTGGCGAGGGTCTCGGCCAGCGAGTGGGACGCCCCGTAGGCCAGGGACTCCTTGAGTGCCGCGTACGCGGCGGTCGGGCCCTGTGCGAGCCGGCGGGCGACGGCCGCTGCCTCGGCGGCGAGTTCGGCTGCGGGCACGACCCGGTTGGCGAGTCCCAACTGGAGCGCCTCGTCGGCCTTGACGCTGCGCGGGAAGAGCAGCAGGTCCGCGGCGCGTGAGGGGCCGACGAGCCGCGGCAGGGTCCACGAGACGCCGGAGTCGGCGGTCAGCGCGACCCCGGCGAAGGAGGTGTTGAACGCGGCGGTGTCCGCCATCACGCGGTGGTCGCAGGCGAAGGCGAAGCCGGCGCCCGCGCCCGCGGCGACGCCGTTGACGCCCGCCACCACCGGTTTGGGCATGCCGGCGAGGGCGAGGGTGATCGGGTTGTAGTGCTCCTCGACCGTGTTCAGGGCGTTTCCGCCGCTGCGTTCGAGGGATCCGGTGTGCTCCTTGAGGTCCTGGCCGACGCAGAAGGCCCGTCCGTTGCCGGTGAGCAGTACGGCCCGCACCTCCTGGTCGGCGGCGGCCCGCTGGAGGGTGTCCCGCAGGGCGTTCTTGGTCTCGTCGTCGAGGGCGTTCATCGCGTCGGGGCGGTTGAGGGTGACCGTCGCGAGGCCCTCGTTCACTTCGTAGCGCACGGTGTCGGACATGCGCTCAGCATGACCGAGATCATCGGCGCCGGACAGGGCGGCACCGGCGTCGGCGGGGTGGGCGGATGTGACCTGCGTCAAACCGGTGGGCGCCGAGCGGGGAGCGGGGGCGGGGCAGTATCGCAGGCAGATCGCCGCATTCGGCGGTTTTGTGCGTGATCGAGCCGGAAGAGATGCGGACTGATGTTGGTCATCGGGTCCTGCGATGCGGGATAATGGTCGGGAAGCAATGTGTTCGATGCCGGTGAGGCTGTGCCTGTTCACGTGCCCACGGCGCGATCGGCTGGTTCAGGAAGGGGAACGAGCATGGCGGCCATGAAGCCGCGGACGGGTGACGGCCCGCTCGAGGTGACCAAAGAGGGGCGGGGCATCGTCATGCGCGTTCCGCTCGAAGGCGGTGGGCGACTCGTCGTCGAGCTGACACCGGACGAGGCGACGGCGCTCGGCGAGGAACTGAAGAAGGTCTGCGGCTGACGACCGGCCGGTCAGGACCACCAAGAACGACCGCTGCCCCGGGGGCGTACGCGCACGCGTGTACACCCCCGGGGCAGCGTCGTCGGGTGCGGCGCGAGCGCCGTCGCCCGGGCGAGGTGTGAGCGTCGCCTCCCGGGCGCGGAGTGAGCGTCGCCTCCGGGCCGGACGGCAGGCGTCGGACAAGGGGCCGGTCACTCGCCGCGTTTGACCGCGCACAGCAGACCGTCGCCGACCGGCAGCAGCGAGGGCACCAGAACGGTGCTCTCGTGCACCGTGCGCAACAGCTCCCGCAGGCGCAGCACTTCGGCGGGCGGGACGGCGGAGTCGCCGGTGCGGCCCTCCGCGAAGACCCCGGCGAAGCAGATCAGTCCGCCCTCGCGCAGCAGCCGCAACGATTCGGCGAGGTAGTCGAGGCACTCCGTGCGGTCACCGTCGCAGAAGACGAGGTCGTACCCGCCGTCCGCGAGACGGGGCAGCACGTCCAGGGCGCGGCCGGGGATGAACCGCACCCGGTTGCCGCCGTTGCCCACGAACCCGGCGGCCCGGAAGGCCTCGCGCGCGAACTGCTGCCGCTCCGGCTCGATGTCGACCGTGGTGAGCACCCCGTCGGGGCGCATCCCGTGGAGCAGGTGCAGACCCGAGACGCCCGTTCCGGTGCCGATCTCGGCCACCGCCTTGGCTCCGGCGGTCGCCGCCAGCAGCCGCAGCGTCGCCCCGGTGGCGGGGGAGACCGAGCGCATACCGACGTCCTGGGCCCTGGCGCGGGCCCAGCGCAGCGCTTCGCTCTCGGCGCTCTCGACCAGCTCGGCGCCGTACGCGTCGGCGAGCGCCCAGCTCGTCTGCCGGTTGCCGGTAATGGCCCTCTCCTGTCCCCGTCCTCCACGCAATCGTGACTGTATCCGTTGGCCCGGGAACCTGCTGATGGGACTGGGCGTTGAGGAGGGAGAGACCGGCGTGCGGCGGTCGCCAAAGCCGGGCAAAGACGCTTATCCGGAGCTAACGGGAGATGTGGCTATGGTAGGGGCTCCAGTGGACACCACCAGAGCCGACAGGGGAGGTGCGGCTGCGAGCCGGGACCGCGGCGTCTTCGCCAGATTCCGCCGGTCCGCGGGGCAGCCGAAATCCGTGACCAACACTGCTGACCAGTCCCGCTCCGCCGATTCCGCGACCACGGCGACCTTCGAGACCGCCGCGGACGCCCAGGCGTGGACCCCTCCCTCCTGGGAGGAGATCGTCAGCACCCACAGCGCCCGCGTCTACCGGCTCGCCTACCGCCTGACGGGTAACCAGCACGACGCCGAGGACCTCACCCAGGAGGTCTTCGTCCGCGTCTTCCGCTCGCTGTCCACCTACACGCCCGGCACCTTCGAGGGCTGGCTGCACCGGATCACCACGAACCTGTTCCTGGACATGGTCAGGCGCAAGCAGCGCATCCGCTTCGACGCGCTCGCCGACGACGCCGCCGAGCGGCTGCCCAGCCGCGAGCCCACGCCGCAGCAGCACTTCAACGACACCCACTTCGACGCGGACGTCCAGCAGGCCCTGGACACCCTCGCTCCCGAGTTCCGCGCCGCCGTGGTCCTCTGCGACATCGAGGGCCTCTCCTACGAGGAGATCGCCGCCACCCTCGGCGTGAAGCTGGGCACGGTCCGCAGCCGTATCCACCGCGGCCGCTCCCACCTGCGCAAGGCGCTCAAGCACCGTTCGCCCGAGGCCAGGGCCGAGCAGCAGCGCTCCCTGAGCGCGTCGGTGCCGGCCGCCCGGGCCGGGGAGGTGAGTGCCGGGTGACTCCCGCGGACCACCACCTCGGGGACCGCCTCGCCGCCCTCGTCGACGGCGAGCTCGGCCATGACGCCCGCGAGCGGGTGCTCGCCCACCTGGCGACCTGCGAGGGCTGCAAGGCCGAGGCCGACGCCCAGCGCCGGCTGAAGAACGTCTTCTCGGCCGCCGCGCCACCCCCGCCCTCCGCAGGGTTCCTCGCCCGCCTCCAGGGCCTGCCCGCGGCGGACATCCTGGGCCCGCAGGGCCCGGACGACCTCGGTCTCGGCCCCGGCCCCGGCGGCCCGGGAGCCTCCCCGGCCGAGCGGGGCGAGCTGGGGGCCCTCACCGTCGCCGGGCTGCCAGGCGGCTCCGAGCGCTCGCCCTGGGCGTTCGAGTACCTGCCGGTCAGCGGCGGCAGCGGGCGCGGCCCCCTGACCCCGCAGCGGGGCTTCCGGATACACGAGACGCCACGCGTGGACCGCCGGGAGCGCCTCGACGGCACCGAGCGGGAGCGTGCCGAAAGGGAACGCTCCGCCTCCCGCGGGCGCCGCTTCGCGTTCGCCGCGGCAGGAGCGTTCTCCCTCGCGGCCCTCGCCTTCGGCGGCACCCTCGCCTCGGGTGCCACGGGCGGCACCACCGGCGCGGGGGGCGACAGCCCCTCGGCGAACTCGGTGCGCAGCACCGGCTCCGCGGGCTCGGGAGCGGGCCTGCGCGACACCAGGCGCCGCGGCGGTGAGTCGCGCAGCGGTGCGCTGAGCTCCCGCACGGCCCCGGGCCCGACGTTCGCGCCCGCCACCGCACGCGGGGCAGCCGCTCCCGGCGCGCGGCTGACGGCGCCGGTGAGCCTCTTGCAGCGTTCCGCTTCCTCCCCGCTCTCCCCGCTGTCCGCGCTGCACCCCCGTCGGCTGTCGCCCTCCATGGACCTGGCCGGATGGTCAGGGCAGGACAGCGCGGCGAAGGCCCTGCGCGCGCTGAGCGGGGACGGCAAGGCCGCCTCGAAGGCGGACGGCAGCCCGCCCGCTCCCGGCGCGCGGCCCACCCAGCGCGCCGCGGGGCAGGACGACCCGATGGTGCTGCGCTCCCTCCCCGGCCGCGCGCCGCTGGCCACGGGCTCCGGCCCCGCCCCGGCGGCAGCCACGGCCACCCCGGCAGGGCGCTGAATCTTTCCACCGCTCCGGGCGCTCACCCGGGGGAGGGCCGGGCAGTCGAAACTCTGGGCGCCCCTGGCGACCGGGTGAGCACGCCCTCCATGCACTTCGTCGTGGCACGCCTGGCCCCGGCTCCGGGTCGTCCCCTCCGGTGGTCAGGTCATGCCGTGTTGACGCCCGCTGTGCGGGACCGGGCGCACCTGGTTGAATCCTCCTGACCCCCTCGTGCCCTGCGGCGCGCCCGATACGGACCCCTCCCGGGTCGCCTCCCGGCCGGGGCGGGGCCCGGGT
>NZ_JASKYT010000428.1:0-4629 GCF_041028275.1 Streptomyces sp. PU-14G | reverse complement strand
GCACACGCCCGCCCACCGCACCCCCGCCCCCGGTCGGGGGTGCGGTGGGCGGGCGTGTGCACCGGGACCGGGAGACCGGGTTACTGGCGGGGCGTGGGGCGCCAGACCACCAGCGCGCTGGACTGCCGCACGTCCTCGTACGGCACCAGGTCGCGCCGGTAGGAGGCGTGCACCTGCGCCTCCCGCTGCCGCATCGCGGCCGCAGCGCCCTCGACCGCCGACGACAGCTCGGCGACCCGCGACTGCAACGCCGCGACCTGGTTCTCCAGCTCGATGATGCGTTTGATTCCGGCGAGGTTGATGCCCTCGTCCTGACTGAGCCGCTGCACCTCGCGCAGCAGCTCGATGTCGCGGGCCGAGTAGCGGCGGCCCCGCCCGGCCGTGCGGTCGGGCGAGACCAGGCCCAGCCGGTCGTACTGCCGCAGAGTCTGCGGGTGCAGGCCGGAGAGCTGCGCGGCGACCGAGATGACGTAGACCGGGGTTTCGTCAGTCAGCTCGTACGCCGCAGCACGCGAGGCGCGCGCTCCGCCCGCGGCGAATGTCCGTCTGCGTGCGTCCCGGCCGTCCACCTCAGTCTCCCTTCGCCGCCTTGAACAGCGCCGCCCGCGGGTCCTCGTCCGCGAGCGCGTCCTGGAAGGTCTCCAGCGCGTCCCGCGCCTTGTCGTCCAGCTCCGTCGGCACCGTGACCTCCACCGTCACCAGCAGATCGCCCCGGGTGCCGTCCTTGCGGACCGCGCCCTTGCCGCGCGCCCGCATCGTGCGCCCCGACGGGGTGCCCGCCGGAACCTTGAGGGTGACGGGCGGGCCGCCGAGCGTGGGCACCTTCACCTCGCCGCCGAGCGCGGCCTCCGCGAAGGTGACCGGCACGGTGACCGTCAGGTTGTCGCCCCTGCGCCCGAACACCGGGTGCTTGTCCACGTGCACGACGACGTACAGGTCGCCATGGGGTCCGCCCCGCTCGCCCGGTGCACCCTTGCCGCGCAGCCGGATGCGCTGCCCGTCGCTGACGCCCGCCGGGATGCGGACCTGCATCGTCCGCGAGCTGGTGGCACGCCCCGAGCCCTTGCAGGTGTCGCAGGGGTCCTGCGCGATCAGCCCGCGCCCCTTGCAGTCCACGCACGGGTCGGTCAGCGAGAAACCGCCGCCCGTGCCGCGCGAGACCTGCCCGGTGCCCACACAGGTGGGGCACACGCGCGGGGTGCCGTTCTTGTCGCCCGTACCGGCGCAGTCCTTGCACGCGGCGGAGGAGGACATCCGCAGCGGAACCGTGGCCCCGTCGACCGCCTCGGTGAAGCTGAGCGTCACCTCGGACTCGATGTCCTGACCGCGCCGCGGCTGCGTGCGGGTGCCGGTGCCGCCGCGGTTGAACAGCCCGCCGAAGACGTCGCCGAGGCCGCCGCCGAAGCCGCCGGGCCCTCCCGCACCGCCGCCAGGACCCTGGCCCTGGCCGCCGCCGAACAGGTCGCCCAGGTCGAAGTTGAACGTTCCCGCGCCGCCCTGGCCGCCGGCGCCGCCGGGCCGGAACCCGCCGCCGCCGAAGAGGGTGCGCGCCTCGTCGTACTCCTTGCGCCGCTTGGGGTCGCCGAGGACGTCGTACGCCTCCGAGGCGTCCTTGAAGCGCTCCTCGGCCTTGGGATCGCCGGCGTTGGCGTCCGGGTGGTTCTCCCGCGCCAGTTTGCGGTACGCCTTCTTGATCTCGGCTTCGGTGGCGTCCTTGGGGACGCCGAGGACCTTGTAATAGTCCTTCTCGATGAAGTCCTTGGTACTCATCCCCGACGTCCCTCCTCTCGTCCGCGGTCAGCCCTCGTCCGGGCCACCGGTCTCCTCTTCTGCTGCCGAAGCGTCGGATCCGCCCTCGCTCTTGCCGCCCGACGCGCCCGGCTGCGGCTCGGCGACGCCGACCCGTGCGGGACGGATCGTCCGCTCGCCGATCCGATACCCGGGCTGGAGGATCTGCACGCACGTCGTCTCCGTGACATCCGGAGAGTAGGAGTGCATCAGCGCCTCGTGGACCGTCGGGTCGAAGGGCTCGCCCTCCTTGCCGAACTGCATGAGGCCCATCTTGGCCGCGACCGTCTCCAGCGACTCGGCGACCGACTTGAAGCCGCCCACCAGCTCGCCGTGATCCCTCGCCCGGCCGATGTCGTCGAGCACCGGCAGCAGCTCGGTCAGCAGATTCGCGACGGCGATCTCCTTGACCGCCGCCCGGTCCCGCTCGACCCTGCGGCGGTAGTTCTGGAACTCCGCCTGGAGCCGCTGGAGGTCCTGGGTACGCTCGCCCAGCGCCGTACGGGCCGCCTCCAGCTCGCTGCCGCCGTCCTCGGTGGCGCCTTCCGCGCCCTGCTCCTCGGCGGCGTCCTCGGCCTTGGCCATGTCCTGCGCGCTCACATCGCCCTCTGCGTTCTCAAGGGTCTGGGCGTCCCCGGCCGCCGGCCCGGGGGCCGCCTCCTGCTCGGAGGCGGCCCCGGCTGCTGCCTGCTCGCCGGCGTCGGCGGGGACGTCGGGCGTCGGCTTCTTGCCGGCGCCCGCGGTCTCCTCCGTCACGCCGCACCGTCCTTGGGCTTCTGCTCGTCGTCGACGATCTCGGCGTCCACGACGTCATCCTCGGCGCCGCCCTCGGGCTTGCCCGCGTCCGCCGCGCCGGCACCCGCCTCGGCGCCGCCGGCCTGGGCCTGCTGCGCGTCGGCGTACAGGGCCTGGCCCAGCTTCTGGCTGGTGGCCGCGACCTTCTCGGACGCCTCGCGGATGGCCGCGGTGTCCTCGCCCTTGAGCTTCTCCTTCAGGTCGGTGAGGGAGCTCTCGACCTCCGACTTGGTGTCGGCGGGGACCTTCTCCTCGTTGTCCTGGAGGAACTTCTCGGTGGTGTAGACCAGCTGCTCGGCCTGGTTGCGGGTCTCGGCGGCCTCGCGGCGCTTGTGGTCCTCCTCCGCGTACTGCTCGGCCTCGCGCATCATGCGCTCGATGTCGTCCTTCGGCAGGCTGGACCCGCCGGTGACCTGCATCTTCTGTTCCTTGCCCGTCCCCAGATCCTTCGCCGAGACGTGCATGATGCCGTTCGCGTCGATGTCGAAGGTGACCTCGATCTGCGGCACGTTGCGCGGCGCCGGCGGCAGCCCCGTCAGCTCGAACATGCCCAGCTTCTTGTTGTACGCCGCGATCTCCCGCTCACCCTGGAAGACCTGGATCTGCACCGACGGCTGGTTGTCCTCCGCCGTCGTGAAGGTCTCCGAGCGCTTCGTCGGAATCGTGGTGTTCCGCTCGATCAGCTTGGTCATGATGCCGCCCTTGGTCTCGATACCGAGCGACAGCGGCGTCACGTCCAGCAGCAGGACGTCCTTGACCTCACCCTTGAGCACACCCGCCTGCAGGCTGGCACCGATCGCCACGACCTCGTCCGGGTTCACGCTCTTGTTGGCGTCCTTGCCACCGGTCAGGTCCTTGACCAGCTCCGCGACGGCCGGCATCCGCGTCGAACCGCCGACGAGGACCACGTGGTCGATCTGGCTGAGCTGGATGCCCGCGTCCTTGATCACGTTGTGGAACGGCGTCTTGCAGCGCTCCAGCAGGTCCTGGGTCAGCTGCTGGAACTGGGCGCGCGTCAGCTTCTCGTCCAGGTGCAGCGGGCCCTCGGCGGACGCCGTGATGTAGGGCAGGTTGATCGTCGTCTCGGTGGACGAGGACAGCTCGATCTTCGCCTTCTCCGCGGCCTCACGGAGGCGCTGGAGAGCCATCTTGTCCTTGGACAGGTCCACGCCGTGCCCGGACTGGAACTGCTTGACCAGGTAGTCGACGACGCGCTGGTCCCAGTCGTCACCACCGAGCTGGTTGTCGCCGTTGGTGGCCTTCACCTCGACGACGCCGTCGCCGATCTCCAGCAGCGAGACGTCGAACGTACCGCCACCGAGGTCGAAGACCAGGATCGTCTGGTCTTCCTTCTCCAGGCCGTACGCGAGCGCGGCGGCGGTCGGCTCGTTGACGATCCGCAGCACGTTGAGGCCCGCGATCTCGCCGGCCTCCTTGGTGGACTGGCGCTCCGCGTCGTTGAAGTACGCGGGGACGGTGATGACGGCGTCCGCGACCTTCTCGCCCAGGTACGACTCGGCGTCCCGCTTCAGCTTCTGCAGCACGAACGCGCTGATCTGCTGCGGGTTGAAGTCCTTCTCGTCGATCCCGACCTTCCAGTCGGTGCCCATGTGGCGCTTGACCGACCGGATCGTCCGGTCGACGTTGGTGACGGCCTGGCGCTTGGCCACCTCACCGACGAGGACCTCGCCGTTCTTCGCGAAGGCCACGACGGACGGCGTGGTCCTGGCGCCCTCGGCATTGGTGATGACGGTGGACTCACCGCCCTCGAGAACACTGACGACGGAGTTCGTCGTACCCAGGTCGATGCCGACCGCACGTGCCATTTCGGTTTCCTCCAGCTGTCTGCTGACTTTCGTCTTGAGTGAAGCTGACTCAAGAGTGCATCACCGGAACCCACGCGTCAACAAGCCTGAGCCGCCAAGACTCAAGGCTTGTGCCTACGGTGCGCGCATGGCTGACTGCGGGGAGGGCACTCACCCCCGGCCCGAGGGGGGGAGCCGCCGCGCACAAACGGCGTACGGGCGGGGGTGAGTGCCCTCCCCG
>NZ_JASKYT010000427.1:0-5037 GCF_041028275.1 Streptomyces sp. PU-14G | reverse complement strand
GTCGACCACGAGACGGCGGCCCGGCACGTCCGCAAGGCGGTGCGCTCGGGTATCACCTACGTGTGGTCGCACACGGTCAACAGCCGGGCGGACCGGGACCGGATGCTGAAGCTGGGCTGCGAGGGCATCGTCACCGACAAGCCGGGCAGCCTGGCCCCGACGGGCGCCCGTCCGTAGGCGGGCGGCGGGGCGGCGTCACCCGCGAGGGGCGAAGGCCCGCAGCGCCAGCTCGACGAGCCGGTCGGTGAACTCGTGGGTGAGGGGCCCCGAGCGGGTGAGCCAGCGCTGCTGGAAGGGGCTGAGCAGCATTTCGACGGCGAGCCCGAGGTCGAGGTCGGGATCGATCTGGCCGGCTTCCTGCCCGGCGCGCAGCCGCCTGGTGTAGATCTCCAGGCCGGGTTCCTGGAGCCGGGTCAGGAACTGCTCGGCGAGCGCGGAGTCGGCGGCGGAGGCGACGGCCAGTGCGCGGTAGGGCGCCTCGAACGCGGCGTCGGAGAACTCGTCGGCGGTGGCACGCAGCACGGCCTTGAGGTCGGCCTCGATGTCGCCGGTGTCGGGCAGGCCGCCCTGGTAGTCGTCGTCGTGGACGACCTCGGTGAACGCGTCGAGCAGTACGGCCGCCTTGGAGGGCCACCAGCGGTAGATGGTCTGCTTGCCGACGCCCGCCCGGGCGGCGATGGCCTCGATGGTCAGCTTCGGGTATCCGACGTCTCCGACGAGTTCCATGCTGGCCCGCAGGATCGCCTTGCGGGAGCGTTCGCTGCGGCGGGAGACGTCGGGGGTCTTCGCGGTCGTGGGTGACATGGATCGAATCTAGCAGCGAGCAGAGACGAGACGAACCGTCTTGACAAGACGATACGTCTCGCCGCATCCTCGAAGGGCGACAGGGCGAGACGATACGTCTCGGACCCCGTCGCCGCCCGTAGGAACCCGCGGAAACGACGAGAAGGAGACCTCCATGAGCAAGGGACGCGGCGGAAAGATGCTGGGCGTCGGCGGGACCCGCTCCCACCTGTCCCGCAAGCAGCTGCGCGGCACCGGCGGACACGGCGACCACGGCCCCGGCGGCAACACCGACCCGCTCACCCAGAAGCGCGAACTGCTCCGCAGACTGCGCGAGTCGCGCGACTGAGACGGGCCGCCCGCGTGCGCTACCGCACAACCGGCCCGCCACCGTGCGCAGTTGGCCGTCAGCCTGCACAACTGACAGCCTGCGCAACCGGCAGCCTGCGCAAAAGGGCTCCTCAGGGGGAATCATGGGCATACCGCATCGTGTGCGCCACTCCCTGAGGAGCCGAAGATGTACGCAACCCGTCGCTATCTGATGTGCCCTCCGGTCCACTTCCGCGTCACGTACTCCATCAACCCCTGGATGGACCCCGCCAAGCCCGTGGACCTCCCCCTCGCGCTCGCCCAGTGGGAGGCGCTGCGCGACCGCTACCGCGCGCTCGGACACACGGTCGAACTCCTCGACCCGGTCCCAGGGCTGCCCGACATGGTGTACGCCGCCAACGGCGCCACCGTCATCGAAGGGCGCGTGCTGGGCGCACGGTTCGCCCACCCCGAACGCGCCGCCGAAGCACGGGCCCACCGCGCCTGGTACCGCGCGCACGGGTTCGGCGACGTCACCGAACCCGCCCATATCAACGAGGGCGAGGGCGACTTCGCCGTCACCGCCTCCTGGCTGCTGGCCGGCCGCGGCTTCCGCAGCAGCCCGCTCTCCCACGGGGAGGCGCAGGAGTTCTTCGGACGGCCCGTCGTCGGCCTCGACCTGATCGACCCGCGCTACTACCACCTCGACACGGCACTGTGCGTCCTCGACCCGGAAGCCGAGGACGTGCTCTACCACCCGGCCGCCTTCTCCCCCGGCAGCCGGGCCGTGCTCGCGCGGCTGTTCCCCGACGCGCTGCTCGCCGACGAGTCCGACGCCCTCGCGCTCGGCCTCAACGCCGTCAGCGACGGCCACCACGTCTTCCTGCCCGAAGCGGCCACCGGCCTCTTCGGTCCGTTGCGCACCCGCGGTTACGAGCCCGTACCCGTCGCGCTCACCGAACTGCTCAAGGGCGGCGGCAGCGTCAAGTGCGTGACGGCCGAACTGCGGCCGTGAACAACACCACGCAGCACGGCAGCGGAGCAGCAGCGCAGCGGTGTGGCCGGCTTCGCCAAAATCCGCGCGGCGTCCGGGCCGTTACGCCAAGGCAGGCCGGCTCGTCTCCTTGACGAGAGGGGGCGGCTCCCCGTGTGCAGGAGGGGCGCCGCGCCGCGGCGAACGACGCGAGGAGGAACGATGGCCCGTCTCGACATGGGAAGTACGGCTCCCGAGCCCTACAAGGCGCTCGGCCAGGCCCAGGGCGCGATCGACACCGGACCGCTGGAGGCGACGGTGCGCGAACTCGCCAAGATCCGCGCCTCCCAGCTCAACGGCTGCGTCTTCTGCGTGGACATGCACACGCGCCAGGCCCGCCGCTCGGGCGAGAGCCAGGACCGGCTCGACCAACTGCCGGTGTGGGAGGAGTCGGAGCTGTTCACCCCGAAGGAGCGGGCCGCCCTCGCCTACACGGAGGCGGTCACCCGGCAGGTACGGGTGGCTGACGCACTGTGGCAGGACGTGTGCGAGCAGTTCCCCGACGAGGCGGAGCGCGGCCACCTCGTCGCACAGGTCGCCCTGATCAACGCCTTCAACCGGCTGGGCGTCCCCCTGGAGATGCGGCCCGCCCCGGCACCGGGCGGCTCGCGCCGGGACTGAGCGGGGGACAGGGCTGCTCCCGGCCGGGGCGGCGCGCTCACCGCGCACCTGTCCGACTCCGTGCTCGCGCTGCTCGCGCTGCACGACAAGTACCTCCCGCCCGGCGCGCCGGGCGGGAGGGAGCGCTCCGTGGAAGGGCGCGACCTGGCGCCTTCCTACCGGAACCGGAACGTGTAGCGGGTGACGCGCCGGGGGCACACACCGCCACGTCGCTGCTGCGACGAGGCCAAGCCGGGGCGTGTCACAGCAGTCGCTTGCGGCCCCAGGTGAGGAGAAAGGCGACGAGGGCGGCGGTGACGGCGAGCATGATGCCGGCTCCGAGCCACTGCATCGTGTGCATCTGGGAGACGGGAAGGTAGTCGATGGACCGGCCGACGACGTGGTGGGACTCCAGGCAGGCGGCGTGTGCCTTGGCGTGCTCCGACTGAGCCAGGCAGGTCGTCCAGTCGAGCCTGTCCCCGGAGCTGGTGACGAAGTACGGGCCCATCCCCTGCTGTACCGCCTGGTCGGGCAGGGTCGGAAGCCCCCCGACGACGCGGTCGGTGCTGACCGACACGACGTTCCCCAGGTCCAGCCGGAAGCGGTCCCAGACGACCCCGATCGCCCCGACGATGCCGAGCGTGACCACCATCGAGACCAGCGTGCGGCGCAGGACCATGCCGACCGCCGCGCCCACGGTGAACGTGAGCAGGGCGTAGGCCACCGGCATGGCCCCCGTGCCGTCGAAGAACACGCTGCTGGTCCACTCCAGGGAGTCGGCCCGTCCCCTGAGCGGACTCCACCACCAGGTGAACACCGCGCCGAGAACAGCGGTGGACACCGCGATCAGCCCGGCGGTCATGGCGAGCTTCGTGCCGAGCCACCGCAGCCGGCTGACGGACTGCGAGGTCACCAGCTTGGCGGTGCCGGACTCCAGGTCACCCGCGAGGAGCGGGGCGCCGAGGAAGACACCGGCCAGGAGGGGCACGTAGCCCAGGTAACTCCCGAAGTCGAACAGGCGGTTGGGGTGCTTGGCGAAGTCGGGCGGAAGACCGTCCGACGTCTTCGCGGACGAGTCCACGGCGTTCAGCTGGTCCATCATCTGCGCGCGCAGCCAGACCATGGCGGCCACGCCGAGGAGGGTGAGCGCGATGAGGGTCCAGTACGCGGCGCGGTGCTGGCGCCACACCAGCCAGCACGTACCGCCGAGCCGGGGGCCGGTCTGCCGGGGGCCGTGTGAGTCGCGGGCGCGCCCTGCGGGTGCCGAGTGGGCCGGGTCGTGAGTGAGCGTGGTCATGCGGTCACCGTCTTGTGCTGGTCGCGGGTGAGGATGTCGTGGATGTCGCCGACCTGGGCGCTGGGGGCGATCAGCGAAGGTGCGTCGGGCGAACGCAGATAGGCCAGGAGCAGCTCCTCCAGGGTGGGAGCCTCGGCCTGACCGCCGTACCCGCTCGGCCCGCCGAGGCGGACCAGGACACCCGGTCGGCCCTCGTCGCTGCGCGACTCGATGACCCTGTGCGGTGCGAGGGCGGGCGGCGGGCCGCCGCCCGGCGCGGCGAACAGGGCGTGCGCGGCGCGCAGTTCGTTCACCTCGCCTGCGAGCCGCAGACCGCCGTTCGCGATGACGAGGAGGTAGTCGCAGATGTACTGAAGCTCGGCGAGCATGTGCGAGGACACCAGTACCGTCGTGCCGTGCTGGGCGGCCTCCGCCTTCAGCGTGTCCATGAGCTCACGGCGGACCAGCGGGTCCAGGTCGGACATCGGCTCATCGAGGATGAGCAGGTCGGGGCGCTTCCCGAAGGCCAGTGCGAAGGCGACGCGGGTGCGCTGCCCGCCGGACAGTGTCCCGATCTTCGCTGTCAGCGGCACCTGGCCCGCGCTGACGAGGCCTTCCGCGACGCCCTGGTCCCAGCACGGGTTGAGCTCGTGGCCGAGCCGCAGGGTCTCGGCCACGGTGAAACGCCGGAACAGCGGCTTCTCCTGGGACAGGAACGCGGTCCGCCGGACCGCCTCCCCCGACCCGGGCGTCTCACCGAACACCCGCAGGGTGCCGGCCGTCGGCTGGGTCATGTGGGTGGCCAGGCTCATCAGGGTGGACTTGCCCGCCCCGTTGGGCCCTACGAGGCCGCACACCCGCCCGGCGGGCAGCCGGAAGGAAACATCCCGCAACGCCCAGCCACGCCGGTACTTCTTGCCGAGCCCATGGGCCTCGATCGCCGACGGGCCGGCGGGGGGCGCGTGCCCCGTTCCGCTCGGGTGGTGCATCCCTGGGTGGTTCATGTGCGGCTCCTGTGCGTATGTGCGTGCGTGGG
>NZ_JASKYT010000426.1:0-6966 GCF_041028275.1 Streptomyces sp. PU-14G | reverse complement strand
CCTCCGGCGTGGGGGCGCCTTCCGGTGCGGGGGCGCCCTCGTGGGGGGCGCACAATCCGCCGCCCAAGGGGCCGAAGGACAGGCAGCTTCGGCGCAGCCGTGCCCACAAGGTCGCCGGCGGAGTCTGCGGCGGCCTGGGGCGGCACTTCGACCTCGATCCGGTGATTTTCCGGGTCCCGTTGGTCGTGCTGTCCGTCGTCGGCGGGTTCGGGCTCATCTTCTACGGGTTCGCCTGGCTGCTCATCCCCGCCGAGGGGGAGTCGCAGAACGAGGGGCGGCGGCTGCTGTCAGGACGGGTGGAGAGCTCCTCGCTCTCCGCGGTCCTGGTCGCTCTCGTCGGCTGCGGTCTCTTCCTCGCCTCCCTCGGGGGACGCAGCGTGCCCTTCTCCGTCCTGCTGATCGGCACCGTGGCCGGGGCGGCGTACTGGTCGCGGCACCGGCGGCAGGCCGAGGCCGCTCGCGGGGAGGGGGCGTGGGTCGACCCGGCGACGGCGCACGCTGTGGCCGACGCGCCGCCCGAGACGCAGGCCCCTCCCGTCGCCGTACCCGCCTCCTGGTGGCGGGAGCCGCTCACCAAGGAGGGCGGTGCGGCGGGCACCACGTTCCCCAGCCCGTGGAGCCGGGCGGGCGCGGCCACCGGCTACCTGTGGGGTCCGGAGTCGGCCCGTCCGCACGCGGCGCCGCCCCGTACCCACGCGTGGGGCCGTGAGCCGTTCGGGGCGCCGGTCCCCGCAGGACCGAAGGACGGCGGCCCGCCCGCGCGGCAGGGCGCGGGCGGCGGCTCGCTCGGCGGGCTCACCTTCCTGCTGGCGCTGGTCGCAGGCGGGGTGTCCGCCGCGGCCTCCTGGAACGGCAACCCGCTGGCCACCACCCTCGTCATCGGCCTGAGCTGCGCCCTGGCGGTCTTCGGCCTCGGCCTGGCCGTCAGCGCCTTCGTCGGCCGTACGGGCCCGGGAACCCTCGTCTGCCTCGTGCTGACGGCGGGTCTGCTGGCGGGCGCGGCCGCGCTGCCGAAGGACATCTCGACGCATGTACGGGACACCCGCTGGGTGCCTGCCGGGGCGCAGCAGATCAAGCCGCGCTACGCGCTGGGCAGCGGCTCGGGCGAACTCGACCTGACGGAGGCGGGGCTGAAGGCGGGCCAGACGGTGCGCAGCGGCGTGCGGATCGGCGCCGGGGAGGCCAAGGTGGTGGTGCCGGAGAACGCGGTCGTCAAGCTGCGCGCGGACGTCGGGATGGGGGAGACCACCTTCCCCCGGTCCCTGGACGGGGACGGGAACGTCGTCTCCGACAGCTCGGGCGGACTCGGCACGACCCGCCGGATCACGCTGCGGCCCTTCGACGGCGCGCGGCCCGAGGGAACGGTCGAACTCGACATGAGCGTCGGCGTCGGCCGCGTCGAGATCGTCCGGGAACTGCCCTCCGGCGAGCGCTCCGACCACCAGGAGCCGCCCGGCGAGACCGCTCCGGACGGCACGGGGCCCGACGGCACGGGACCGGACGGCAAAGGGCCCGACGACACGGGTCCAGGCGCCGTCGGCCCTGGCGAGCACTCGGGGGCGGGCGCACACCGGGAATCCCGTGACTCCGAGCAGGAGGCGACCCGATGAGGCACCGTTTCGAGCCCTCCCGGCTGCTGCTCGGCCTCGTCATGATCGTCATGGCGGTGCTGTACCTGCTGGACGCGGCGGGCGAGGTGCAGATCCCCTCCTGGACGCTGCTGATCGCGCTGCCCGCCGCCCTTTTCCTGGCCGGCTGCGTCACGCTGCTGACGTTCCTGCTGCGCCGCGCACGGGGACGGCGGCGGGACCCCGGGACGTGAGCAGCAGCCCAGTCGTCCCGCAGCGCCTCGGCTCTCGGGCCTCGGGTCTCGGCTCTCGGGCCTCGGGCCTCGGGCCTCGGGCCTCGGGCCTCGGGCCTCGGGCCTCGGGCCTCGGGCCTCGGGCCTCGGGCCTCAGCCGAAGATCTGCTGACCCTTGCGCCGCCGCCGTACCGCCAGCAGCGCGTCCAGCGACACCATCGGTGCCCCGGCGAGCAGCAGCGGCAGCCACGCCATCAGATACGGCAGGTCGTTGCCGTAGTAGTACGGCTCGCTCGCCCAACTGACCGTCAGCCACAGGCACAGGGACAGCAACGCCCCGCCGGCCGCCGCCACGCGCGCCCACAGGCCGCACAGCGTGCCGAAACCCACCGCGATCTCCGCCACGGCGAGGGCGGTACCGAAACCTCCCGGGCTCTGCTGTGCCAGGTCGACCAGCCAGGGCGCCGCGGCCGTCTCGTGCACGGCCCGCAGCGTTCCGGCGAACGAGCCCGGCCCCCTACCGGTCAGAAAGCCGGCGTCGGTCAGTTTGTGGATGCCCGCGTAGAGAAAGGTGATGCCGAGGAAGAGCCGCAGCGGCAGCAGCGCGTACCGCGCGGCGAGCCCCCGCAGCCCGACGGGCGCCCCCGCCACCGGCCCCGGAAAAGCGTGGACGGTCTTGGCCCCCTCGTCGGTCCCGCCTCCGCCCGGACCTGTCACAGACATCCCACGGCTCCCGCCCTTCCGCAAACGCGTTCGGTGTGGCCGCGATTCTTCCCACACACGCTCCCCACCTGGCAAGTGCGCGAGCCCCGGGGCGCGGCACCGCTGCGCTACTCCACCACGTCGATCGGATAGCGGTTCGTCTCGGCCCCCGCCGCCGTCACCACCTGAACCTCCACCCGCCCCGGCTCGACCTCCGCCGGAACGGGCACCGTCAAGGCCGTGTCGACGGGACTGGTGAAACCGCCACGCACGGGGATGAGCGGCGCGTGGACATGCACGCTGCCGATGCGCACCACCATGCGGGAGAGCCGGTCGGGATCGGTGGCCCCCACCGGGACGAAGCCCGTGCCGCGGATCTCGATGTCGTCACCCGTCCGGATCGGCGCGTGCAGGTCTCCCACCTCGCGCGCCCGGACCACCGACAGCACCACAGGACGACTGCTCTCGGCGTACTTCCCCGCCAGGTACGTCACGGTCGAGACGACGACCAGGAGCGCCAGCCCCCACGGCAGATCAGGCAACCGGTCGGGCTGCCCCGCCAGCCGGACGGCGGCGAAGACCACGGCAGCCGCGCTGATCAGGACGTACTGCACATCGGAGAACGCGCCACGGCCCGCGTCGTCCGTGAGCAGGTCCGCCGCGCGCGGGCGGTCGGCGCGCACCTTCTGCAGCCGACGGCCCTGTACCCGGACGGTCACCGTCCGGCGCACCACGACGGCGACCGCGCATGTCAGGGCCACAACGGTGACCATCCCGGCGCCCCGCGCCAGATCGAGCCCCGCCAGCAGTCCACTTCGCGCCCCCGCGTCCGGGGCCGCCGCCAACTCGACGGCCAGGACCAGGACGGCGAAGACGGACAGCAGCACCCAGGCGGCGGCCACCGTACGCGAGGTGGACAGCCGGTTGTCCTCACCGATGACGGGCGCCAGCACCCCGCCGCGCGCCCGGTGCAGCCACGCGGCAGCCGACAGCAGCGCGGCCGAGACCAGCGCCGCCACCAGACCGGCCGTGCGGCCGACCGACCAGCCGTCGGCGAGCGCGGTCAGCAACTGCACCAGCAACAGCACACCGACCGCCGCCCACACGGCGAGGACGGTACGCCGCCACAGCCGTGCCACCCATGCCTCACCCTCCTCGCGCCGCCGCTCGGCGACCTCACGCGCCGCCCGGGTCAACTCGTCGGAGACCCACTGCCGCGAAGCCCCCGCCGAGTGCGCGAGGCTGCCCGGCACCCCCTCGCCGGCAGCCAACTCGTCCCGCCGCCGCACGAACGCCGCCACCGCCCTGCGGTGCTCGTGGCGAGCGCTGCTGGGACAGTTCTCGCACTGGCAGGGCGAGGCGGAGGCAGCGCGGGAAGCGGCGGAACGGGACCGAGAACGCGGCGGGGAGTGCGCCGGCTCCGGGCGCGCCGGGTGCGGCGTGCCGGAGCCGCCCAGGGGCAGCTCCACCCGAGGGGGACGCCGCCGCCCCGCACCCTCCGGCCGCGCGGCCGGCTCCTGACGCGGGCCACGCTCGGCGGGGCGTGCGTCGGCCGACGTCGAGGGGGCCTCGGGAGACGTTGAGCGCGTACGGGGAGGCGCTGAGTGCGTACTGGGAGGCGCTGAGTGGGCGCTGGGAGACGTTGAGTGGGCGCTGGGAGGCGTCTTGCGCGTGTCGGCCGACGTTGAGGGTGTGCCGGGGGGCGTCTTGCGGGTGCTGGGTGCCGCTGGGCGGGTGCCGGTCGACGCCGGGTGCGTGTCGGGAGGTGTCTTGCGCGCGTCGGGAGACGTCTTGCGCGTGCCGGATGTTGCCGGGCGTGTGCCGGGGGGCGCTGATCGCGTGCCCGGTGTGTCCGCACCGGACGGTGCCGCGGGCCCGGTCGCTCGTGCGGGTTTCTCACCGGCCCTGGCGCCGGGGACGCGCGCCCCTCCCGGCCTCCCGCCGGCGCCGGAGTTGCCCTCGCGGGCGCCGCCGCGGGGGGCGGGGGCGCCGCTGTCGTCCGTCTCGCGTGCGGCGCTCGCTCGCGCTCCGGGGGAGCCGCCCGCAGGGCTGCGGGGTGCCCGCGCCGTGCCGCCGGGCTGCGGACCGGCGTCGGAGCCACGGCCCGCCTCCGGGCGCCGCGCGTTCGCCGCGGCGCCCCCCGCGCCACGGGTGCCTCCGGCGGTCGGGTTCGTTCCGGAGTCGGCGGGTGCGCGCCGGGCGTCGTCGTCGGTGCGCTGGGCGGCGCCGTCGGGGCCGTCCTCGTCGTCGTCCGGACCCTTCGAGCCGTCCTGAGCCGTGTCCACGGCCACTGTGCAACCCCGCCTCTCAACTTCCATGTGGTGCAAGGGGATTGTGCCTCACCTGAGCGGCGGAGCGCCGCCGAGGCCGGGCATGGCCCGGGTGATCCTGGTGGAGGAAGGTTGATAGGTGCGCCATGCGGTGCTCGTGTGGGTGAGTGGCGGTCATCTGCCGGTTGACGTCGCACCGCATGCGGCACCGCACGCCGCACGGGGCGCCGAACCGTTTGTGCACGGGGCGTCCGTGGGGTTCATCCGGGCCGGACCGCACCGGCGAAAGGCATCTGGTCGATCGGGGCCACCCGCACCGGCGTGCCCGGGCGCGGCGCGTGGATCATGCGACCGCCGCCGATGTAGAGGCCGACGTGGCTGACGTTGTCGTAGAAGAAGACCAGATCGCCCGGCGCGAGCCGGGAGCGGGTCACGCGGGCGCCCGCGTGGATCTGGCTGTAGGTCGTACGCGGCAGCGAGACGCCCGCCGCCTTCCACGCCGCCTGGGTCAGCCCGGAGCAGTCGTACCCCGCGGGGCCCGTGCCGCCCCATACGTACGGCTTGCCGAGGGCGCGGTGGGCGAAGGCGACCGCGCGGGCGGAGCGCCCGGCCGTCGCGGCACCGGCGGGGTGGCGCGCGGCGACGGCGTCGCTCTTCCCGGCGACCCCGTYCCCGTCCCAGCCCCCGTCTGCGTCCCCGTTCCCGTCTCCGCACCCGTGCGCAGCGCCCTCGCCCGGAGCGTCCGCGCGTGGACCAGCAGCCACCAGCACCCGCCCAGGTAGGCGAACGACAGCCCCGTCTCCAGACCGGAGGTCGCGTAGTCCCAGGTCGCGCACAGCGGCAGCAGCAGTACGACGCCGACGGGGAGCAGTGCCCCCGCCGGGCGGGTGAGCCGGATCATGCGGCGGGTGCCGTCGAGCGCGAGGAGGTATCCGACGACGGTCAGCAGCAGCCCCAGCGCCACCGCCAGCCGCAGCGGATCGTCCACGCCCGGCACGGCGCTGCCCGCGGCGAGCAGCCACTGCCACAGCGTCCCGGTCGAGGTCTCGGCGCGCTCCGCGACGTTGAAGACGGGACCGTTGCCCGCGAGGATCTGGCGCACGGCGCGGGTGTAGATCAGCGCGTCGTCGTTGGTCCAGCGGTGCCGGTACCCCATCACCAGCACCGTGGCCCCGCAGGCTGCCACGGCCAGCGCGTTCCACCGCTGGGCCAGGGTGCCGGGCAGGCTGAAGGACCGTGGTTCCTCGGTGGGTTGGGGGACGGGAATCTCATCGGGTCGGGCCATGACGCCCACCATCGCTCTGGGCCCGTCGGCGCCCTCGCGCACAACGCGCCGCACGGGCACCACTCACCCGGTCGGCGGACGGGCCGCCCCGCGCGGCCCACGGCGCCCGCCCGGCTCGGCGCGCCGGTCACCGCGCGTGCGCCCGCGCCGCCATCCTCGCCCCCAACGGGCCGGGGTGGCCCTCCTCCCGGCCGCCGAAGGGCCGGCACGCCGCGCGCCCGCCACACAGAAAGCGAGCCCTCATGAACACCACCGGCACGAGCACCGTGACCAGCACCGATCAGAGCACCGGCAGCAGCACCGACCCGAGTACCGCCCCGAGCACCGGCGGGAGCATCAACCCGGGTACCGATCCGAGCACCGCCCCGAGCGCCGACCCGAGCACCGTTTCGAGTAGCGCTTCGGGTGGGGCCTCGCGTGCGTCCTTCCGGGCGATGCCCGGTGCGCAGGTCTCCGACGAGGCCGTCGTGGGGGCGGGCACGACCGTGTGGGAGCTGGCGCAGGTGCGGGAGGGGGCCGTGGTCGGTATGGAGTGCGTCATCGGGCGGGGGGCCTACGTCGGTGCGGGAGTCCGGGTCGGCGCGCGGTGCAAGGTACAGAACCACGCGTTGCTCTACGAGCCGGCCGAGCTGGGGGACGGCGTCTTCGTCGGGCCCGCCGTGGTGCTCACCAACGACCGTGCGCCGCGCGCCGTGGACCCGGACGGAACGCTCAAGCGGGCGGGCGACTGGCACGCGGTCGGCGTCACCGTCGCCGAGGGCGCGTCGCTGGGAGCGCGGGCGGTGTGCGTGGCGCCGGTGCGGATCGGCCGGTGGGCGATGGTGGCGGCGGGTGCCGTGGTGACGTGCGACGTACCGGACTTCGGGCTCGTGGTCGGGGTGCCCGCGCGGTGGATCGGCTGGGTGGGC
>NZ_JASKYT010000425.1:0-5182 GCF_041028275.1 Streptomyces sp. PU-14G | reverse complement strand
GCCCGCCCCTCACCACCACCTGGAGGACCGCATGACGCCGCCGCCACAGCCCGCCCCGGAGACGCCCGACACTGTGGCCGAAGCCACCTCCCAGTGCTGCTCGGCCCACACGGCCACCGGGGAGCACGGTTACACGAAGAACAAGGACGCTCACCTCAAGCGACTACGCCGCATCGAGGGCCAGATCCGGGGCCTCCAGCGGATGGTGGACGAGGACGTCTACTGCATCGACATACTCACGCAGGTCTCCGCCTCCACGAAGGCCCTCCAGTCCTTCGCCCTCCAGCTCCTCGAAGAGCACCTGCGGCACTGCGTGGCCCACGCGGCGCAGGACGGCGGTGCCGCCATGGACGCCAAGGTCGAAGAGGCCACCGCCGCCATCGCCCGTCTCCTGCGCACCTGACCCCCTGCCGGGGGGGGCGGGCCGACCACGCGAACGCCGGCCGTCCCGGCCATCCCGGCCGTCCCGGCCGTCCCGCGCGTGCTCCGGTGGGTCGGCCAGGGCTGCGCCGCGTCGGCTCGCCCGTGCTCCGGTGGATCGGCCAGGGCTGCGGCCGGCTCGCCAAGCTCCCGCCAGCAGGCTCCCGCCGTAAGGCTTCCGCCGGCTCACCGGCGGTCCCTACCGGGTCGGACCAGGAGCCTCGTCCAGCTCACCGGCGGCGCGGCGGAGCACCTCGTCGATACGGGCCCGACTGAGAGGCCCCTCGGCGGCGGAGGCGGCGATCATCAGCTCTCCGCACAGCTCGATCTCGGCGAGGGCCGCGTGGTCCTGGTGATCCTGCGTCAGCGTGCGCCGCCGACAGCGGCTCCCGCGGCCGTCACCTCTGTTGTCACGCTTCGGTACAGGCACACGTATCACCTCCCGTGCTCCACGGATCCACCGGGCGGGAACGCCACGGCCGGGCCGGGGCCCGGCTTCCCAGCGTAGGGAGTACCACACCGTCCGCGCATGGCACTTCCGAACCATTTACCGGATCAACGCCCGGTCACGGAGCGGCGATCTTCCCCGCCCAGATGTCGTCGGACTCGGGCATGGCGATCCGCGCCTCGACAGCGAAATCGCTGAGCCTCGTGGTGGACGAGACGGTCAGATCCATGTCCGGCACGACGGTCGGGCCCGTGCCGTCGGCCCGCTCGCCGTCCGCCCGCGCACCGGCGGCAGGGCCGCTGCCTGCTCCGCCGCTGCCCGTGGCGTCGCCGCCGGTGGGGTCTTGAGCGACGGGATCCTCTCCGGTGGCGTCCGTGGTGAAGGAGAACCGGTGCTGCACCTTCCGCATTCGGCCCTGGGCGTCGAGGTAGGCGTCGAACGGCACCGTACGGCCGGAGAACCCCTTCTCCGCCGCCCGCAGCCGGTGCCGGGCCTGCGGCGGCGCCGCGTCGGCCGCGCGTTCGATGTCGACCACGCCGCTGTAGTGCCACACCCGCTCGCCGTCCAGTTCGGTGACGCCCTCGAAATCGATCCGCCGGGCGCCCCTCAGCAACTGGGCCGCGGTGAGCGGGTCCGTCGCCCCGCCCGTCACCAGGTTCCCGTCCGGCAGCCCTGCGGTCGCCACCCGCACCCACTTGTCGTCGGGCACACCGGCGCGGTTCTTCATGTACAGCGCGTCGGGAGTGATCAACTCGGTGACGGGCCTGCGTTCCCCGGGCCGCGCCCCGTCGGCGCCGGGCGGCAGCGTCACCCGCAGCCTCCCGGTGGCCCGGGACAGATCGAAGAGTCCGGCCCCCTCGATGGTGACGCGCGTGCCGCCGCTGGCCATCTCCATGGCCGTCCGCACCCGCGCCGAACCGGCCCGTGACAGGACCTCCGCCGCCCTGACGACGGCGGCCCCGCCAGGGCCCGAGGGACGCGCCGCGGTCGGAAGACCGTCCGTGGCGACCGCGCCGTCCCCGGAACACCCCGTGAGCGCCGCGGCAGCGAGGGCGGTGCCCATCGCCGCCACCAGAACAGGGGAGCCGATCGCGTCGCCACGCGGGAGCCGTCCCGGCCGTCCCTGCCGCTCCGACCTCCAGGCCCGGTGGCCCGACCACCGTCCCGGCACACCCGTGCGCCCTGTGTGCGCCGCGCGCGCCGTGTTTGTCATGCGTGCCATGCGCGTCATGAGCCCTGTGCGCGCCGTGCGCGTCATGAGCCCTGGCAGTCCCGTCAGCCCTGTCCGCCGCGGCCATCCTGGCCACCCCGGCCCCCCCGGCCCCCCCCCCCCCCCCCCCCCCCCCCCCCCCCCCCCCCCCCCCCCCCCCCCCCCCCCCCCCCCCCCCCCCCCCCCCCCCCCCCCCCCCCCCCCCCCCCCCCCCCCCCCCCCCCCCCCCCGGCTGTCCCAGCCGCCCCCGTCGCCGCACTGTCATCCCGCCGACCTCTCGTTCCCGGTCGCTGCCGTACCGGTCGCGGGCCGGTCCGGATCCGTCGGTTCATCGGGGGCAACGAGGCCCTGGGAGCGCCCGTCACGGTCCCAGTACGGTGGTCACGTGCGAGAGCGAGCCCCCGAACACCAGCCGGACCTTCTCCCCGCAGCCGGAACAGAGGCCGGACCAGCAGCCACGCCCGCGCCCGGCGCCACGCCCCTCGACCGACCCACGCCCGTGGACGGGGTCACGCCGGTAGATGGGGTCGCGCCCGTGGACGGGGTCGCGTCGCACGCGACGTCGCTGCACGAACGGGGAGCCTTCTGCTCCGCCTCATGCGCCTGCGGCTGGCGCGGAGCGGCGCGCCGCGCCCGCGCCCTGGCCCGCGCGGACGCCCTCGCGCACGAAGACGCGCACCAGGACGCGCACCGAGACTCCGCCTCTCACGCGGCAGCGCCCCCGCCGGACGGACCGGCGGGGGCGCTGTAAACCGTCCGGGACGGGGCCCTTCCCGGGCCCGACCGACACCTCGGTGAGGCGGTAGTGAGGCGGTAGCCAGGCGGCGGAGGTGCGCGGCGCGGGGCGGCGAGGCGCGAGGCCCCGAAGGAGCGAACCGTCGAAGCGACAAGACGTCGCAGCGGCGAAACGTCGCAGCGTCAGCGAGCGTTCTTCCGGGGGCTCAGGCCGCCAGGTCGCGGCCCGAGCTGCGGCGCGAGGTGGCGCCCTCCCGAGGGCCGGCGGACCGGCCGTCGGCGGACCGGTCGTCGCCCTCCGCGGACGAGCGGGCGGCTGCGCCGCCCGCCCACAGCAGCGTCTCGATCCGGCCGTTGCCGGCAACGGCCCGCACCAGCGGGGTCAGCGCCCACATGGCGACCGGGGCGAGCAGCAGGGCGACGGCGGTGCCCAGGGCGAGGCCGCCGATGACGTCGGTCGGGTAGTGCACCCCCATGTAGACGCGGCAGAAGCCCTCCAGCACGGCGAGGGCGATGGCCACGAGTCCCGGCTTGCGCTGCACCATGAAGATGCCGACGGCGATGGCCATGGTGAGCGTCGCGTGGTCGCTCACGAACGAGAAGTCGGTCTTGCCCTGGACCAGGACCTCCACGCCCTGATGGTCCAGGAAGGGCCGGGGTCGCTCGACGAAGCCGCGGATGGGGATGTTGACGGCCAGTGCGACGAGGGCCGCCACGGGCGCCCAGATGAGCCCGGCGAAGCCGCTGAGAGCCTCGTCCCGGCTCTCGCGCTTCCGGGTGATGCCCCACCAGGCCCACAGGGCCAGGGCGACGAGCCCCACGGCGATGCCGTACTCCCCGACGTACTCCATGATCCGGTCGGCCCACGTCGGTGCGTCCTTGGCCAGGCCGTTGATGTCGTAGAGAAGTTCGACATCGGGGTTGTCCCAGAGTGCCATCGCGGTGCGGCCCCTCACTTCGGCTGTGTGCTCATGGCTGGATCTGCGCTGACGACCCCCCGTGGTCGCGGTGCGGAAGTCCCATTCCGCGAAGAAAAACGCGCTGCGGCAGGCGAACCGTTCCGTTCGTACCGAACGATCACCAGGACGTTACCCAAGGGTGACCCATAGACGCAGCTCAGGGCCTATGCCTCACGGATTGTTGACGTAATCCCTGCCCTGCGTACACAACCGTGCGCCCCGGCTGTGCGCACGTGGCGCGGCTCACTTGCCGGTGGGGCGGGTCGCTCCGAAGTAGTCCGGGGAATCGATCGGGTCGTACCGGATCTTCGCTCCCGTGTAGGGGGCGTTGATCATTTTGCCACCCCCGACGTAGATGCCGACGTGGTGGATGGAGCGCGAGTTGGTCAGATCGTGGGCGAAGAAGACCAGGTCACCGGGGAGCAGCTCGTCCCGCTTGGGATGCGGCCCCGTGTCGTACTGGTCATTGGCCACGCGCGGCAGCTCGACCCCGACCTTCTTGTACGCCGCCTTCGTCAGCCCCGAACAGTCGAACCTGCCGCCCTGCTCCGGCGTACCGTTGCCGCCCCACAGGTACGGGGTGCCCAGCTTGCTCTGCGCGAACGCGATAGCGCCCGCCCCCGCCTTCGTGGGGCTCAGCCGGCCGCCGGGCGCGGAGAAACTCTTCTCCATCCTGCGGATCGTCGACACGTAGTTCTTCGTCTCGCTGTACGGCGGCACCCCGTTGTACTTGATCACGGCGTACGGGCCCGCGTTGTACGCGGCGAGCATGTTGTTCGTGACGTCCCCCGGCACGTCCTTCACGTTCTTCGCCAGCGAACAGTCGTACTTGGCAGCCGACGGAATGGCGTCCTCCGGGTCCCACACGCTCTTCTTGCCGTCACCGTTGGCGTCGAAGCCGTGGACGGACCAGGTCGTCGGGATGAACTGCGCGATGCCCTGCGCCTGCGCGTTGCTCTGCGCGTCGGGCTGGAAACCGCTCTCCTGCTTCAGCTGCGAGGCGAGCACCGCCGGGTTGAGCGCCTTGCAATAGGTGCCCCACTTCTGCACGAGCCCCGCGTAGGCGGCCGGAACCGACCCCTTGGCGAGCGCGACCGCGCCTCCGGCGCCGCCGAAGAGACTGGCCGCGGCCACATAGGTACCCACCACGAGCAGCGCGACGAACAGGGAGAGCACTCCCAGCCCGCCACCCACCGCCAGCAGCCACACTTTCTTCCGGCCCACGCCCCCCCCCCCCCCCCCCCCCCCCCCCCCCCCCCCCCCCCCCCCCCCCCCCCCCCCCCCCCCCCCCCCCCCCCCCCCCCCCCCCCCCCCCCCCCCCCCCCCCCCCCCCCCCCCCCCCCCCCCCCCCCCCCCCCCCCCCCCCCGCCGAAGAGACTGGCCGCGGCCACATAGGTACCCACCACGAGC
>NZ_JASKYT010000424.1:0-5600 GCF_041028275.1 Streptomyces sp. PU-14G | reverse complement strand
TCGGGATTCCCGTGCTGGCCGGCACGCTGGCCATGGCGCGGTACCTGGCCCGGGTGGAGGCCGACCACATCGCCAACGCGACCGGCCCGGTCGGCGGGGACCGCGGACGCCGGGGACATCGCCTGCGCGTGCGTCGTCGTTGTCATACCTCCACTCTCGCCGCGCGGCCGGTCCCGTCCCAGACAGCTGGGGCCCGTATCCGGGGTGTACCTAGCACTACCCCGCCGCGGGGCGGAGGCCGGCGGCGGGACGAACAGGCGGGTCGGAAGGCCGGCCGACCAGCCGACCCGCCTGTTCTGGCGGCCCGGAAGGCCTCAGTGCACGGTCACCGCCACGGCGTTGGAGGGCTGTCCCGCCACGACCGTACGGACGTGGTTCAGCCCCTTGATGCCCAGCTTGACGCGCATCGAGTAGTCCAGTGAACGGTTGACGACCGACGTCCCCGGCAGCGTCTTCCACGTGCCGTGCTGCTTCTGCTGGAGGTGGACGGCCGTGCCCGCCTTGATCCCGGTCACCTTCCCGTGCAGCCGGAACTGCTCCCACTGCTTCACGTCGTGGCGGTCGGCTTTCACGGTGTTGGTCTTCGCCGCCTCGCCGGACCCGGCGGCCGGCGAGGACGGGCTCGCGGCGGTGGTCGCGGGTACGGCGGTCGCGCTGACGGCAGCCGCGCCGACCAGCCCGACGGCGACGGCAGCCGCAACGGCGGTACGGAGACGGAAGGTTGAGGTCACGTTGCACTTCCCGTTCTCTTGAAGGACGCAGACGCACATACGCCCGCAAGCGGTGCGATCGCCTGCGCACCAGACATGCCCCCATGAACGCCCATGTATCCCTGGAGCGGGGACATGTGTCCCTGGAGCGGGGACATGTGTCCCTGGAGCGGGTACACGCACCCCTGGAGCGGGGAGCCGAACGGGAGTTGGGCACGCAGCGGCGGGCCCCGGGCACGGACGGCCTGGCCTCTCACTCCGCCTCGGCGTCCAGCTCCAGGGCGTTCTTCGCCCGCTCCAGCGACTCCTCCGACGGGCCCTGGCCGGGATTCTCGGTCGCCAGCGCCTGGTTGAGGGTGACGAAGGGGCGCATGCGGCGCTCGTAGCGAACGAAGGCGGCGGCGGAGTCGTCGGCGGCTTTGCCCAGCTCGTCGGCCAGGACATACGCGCCGGCCAGGGCGAGGCTGGTGCCCTGGCCCGAGAGCGGGGAGGGGCAGTATCCGGCGTCTCCGACCAGCGCGACGCGTCCGCGCGTCCAGTGGTCCATACGGACCTGCGCCATGGCGGCGAAGTAGAAGTCGGGCGCGGTCCTCATGGCCTCCAGCAGCTTCGGGGTGTCGCCGCCGAGGGCGGACAGGTGTGCGGCGAGGAGTGTTTTCTGCTGCTCGGTGTCGCGGTGGTCGTAGTCGAGCGGGCCCGACATGAAGCCGAGGGTGGCGCGCAGTTCGGTGTTGTCCCGTACGGGGTAGAGGCAGGAGCTCGCGTTCTCCCCCTGCGACCAGACCTGCCAGTTGTCCAGGCCGGCGAAGTTGGCGGTGGAGAAGACGGCCACGTGGGCGCCGAGGTGGTGGAGGTGGTCGGACTCGGGGCCGAAGGCGAGGCGGCGGACGCCGGAGTGCAGGCCGTCCGCGCCGACGACGTGGTCGAAGGTGCGGCGGCTCCCGTCGGCGAAGACGGCCTCCACACCGTCCGGGGTCTGGTCGAGCGCGGTGAGCGAGGTGCCGAAGAGGAACGCGGCTCGCCCTTCGACGCTCCGGTGGAGCATGGCGGTCAGGTCCTCGCGGAGCAGTTCGATGTCGCCGCTGTCCAGGCGCCCGCCGCTGTAGGTCATCTCCGTCGAACGCCACAGCTCGTTGCCGTCGCCGTCGTGCATCGACATGCCGCGCATCCGCGTGCGCGCCGCGCGCGCCTCGTCGAGGAGGCCCGTCCGGGCGAGTACGTCGAGTGCGACACCGCGCACGTCGATGGCCTGTCCTCCCGGACGGACCGCCGGGGCGCGCTCGACGACGGTCGGCTCGAAGCCGCGCTCGCGCAGCCAGTAGGCGAGGGTGAGGCCGGCGACGCTCGCGCCGGAAATGAGGACGGTCCTCATGGGAGACTCCTTCGTACGGTGTACACGCCCTCGGGGGCACACCGCTGAATGTACGGCGTACGCGCAGGCCTGTATATCGGCGTGAGCACCTGCTGAGCTAGGACAGTTCAGCTCGCACACCTCCCTCGCGCCGGTGGCAGCTGTACTAGGACAGGCAACGAAAGGAGGCCCCTGTGGCGAACACCACACCACCGCCGTACGCCCGGATCGTCGCGGAGCTGCGGCGGCGCATCACCGACGGCGAACTCGCCCCCGGGCAACGGGTGCCCTCCACCCGGCGGCTCGCCCAGGAGTGGAACGTCGCACTGGCCACCGCGACCAAGGCACTGACCGTGCTACGCCAGGAAGGCCTCGTGCAGGCGAGGCCCCGGGTCGGCACCGTCGTCGCGCCCCCTCGGCACCACCCSGGGSCCCCGCCCCTCGCCCGGGCGTTCCCTTCCCGGGCGCCCCTTCCCGGGCACCCCTTCCCCTGGTGTCCGGGTTCTTGGAGCCCCTGCTCCTGACGCCCGTGCTCCTGACGCCCGTGCTCCTGACGCCTCGGCTCCTAGAGCCTCCGCTCCTAGAGCCCTTGCTCCTGGCGTCCTTGTTCCTGACGCCTCTGCTCCTGGTCCTCGCCCTCGCCCAGTTCCGGTCGGTCGGGTGCCGGTGCCGGTGTTTCACGTGAAACCTGGAAGACGGCGAGCGCGAGGGCCGCGTACAGCACGGCCACCCCGAGGACGACGACGGCGGAGCGCCCGTCGGGCGGCAGCAGCACCGCGGCGACCGCGGCAGCGCCCACGTAGGCGACGTTGTAGAGCATGTCGTAGAGGGAGAAGACCCGGCCGCGGAAGGCATCGTCCACCGAGGTCTGGACGGCGGTGTCGGTGGCGATCTTCGCGGCCTGCGTGACGAGGCCCAGCACGAAGGCGGCGGCCAGTATCGGCCCGGGTACGAACGGCAGCCCCAGCGCCGGCTCCAGCACCGCGGCGGCGCCCGCGCACAGCGCCATCCAGCCGAAGACCCCCCACCGCCCCACGGCCGCGGGCGTGATCACGGCAGCGGCGAAGAAGCCGAGCCCGGACAGGCCGAGTGCGAGCCCCAGCAGGCCCAGTCCGCCGTCCGCGGAGCCGCCGTCGTTCCACGCGTACCGGCACAGCATCAGCACCGTCACCGTCAGCGCGCCGTAGCAGAACCGCATCAGCGTGGCGGCGGTGAGGGCGTAGGCCGCCGTGCGCCGTGCGGCGAGATGGCGGAGCCCGGCCAGCAGGCCGCGGGCCGTGCTGGCGACGGCGGCCAGGACGCGGGGCTGCACGGCGGTCGGGTCCGGGCCGAGCAGGTCCCTGGCCATCCGCAGCGAGGCCAGGGCCCCCAGCAGGTAGAGGGCTGCCGCGGTCAGCAGCACGAGGCTGTCGGCTTCTCGTCCGGTGCCGGGGGCGAGGTAGCGCACCGCGAAGGCGACCCCGCCGCCCAGCGTGGCGGCGAGCGTGCCGGCGGTCGGGGAGAGGGAGTTGGCGATGACGAGGCGTTCGCCGTCCACGACACGGGGCAGCGCGGCGGACAGTCCGGCCAGCACGAAGCGGTTCACGGCGGTGACGGTGAGCGCGGAGAGGAAGACCAGCCAGTCCGGTACGGCTCCCAGGACGAATGCCGCCGTGACGGCCGCGAGGGCGGTGCGCAGCATGTTGCCGAAGAAGAGCACCTGGCGGCGCCGCCAGCGGTCCAGCAGGACGCCGGCGAAGGGGCCCAGGAGCGAGTACGGCAACAGCAGCACCGCCATGGCGGAGGCGATCGCCGCGGGCGAGGTCTCCTTCTCGGGGGAGAAGACCACGTACGCCGCCAGCGCGATCTGGTAGACCCCGTCGGCGAGCTGGGAGAGCAGTCGTACCGTCAACAGCCTCCGGAAGCCGGGGAAGCGGAGCAGAGTGCGCAGGTCGCGGGCGACGGACATGGGGACCAGCCTCACACAGCAACGCCGGAGTGCGGTGGTTTCACGTGAAACGACGGTCCGTTGCCGTCACTCCCGCAGTGCCGCCCCCCACCGCACGGTGCGCCGTGGTGGGGCGGAGGCGTTGGAAGGGGCGGAGAAGGCGGCGTGCCGACGCGAGGGGGCGGGAGCGAGAGGGCCCAGGGTGAAGGCGTCGGGGGCGCGGTCCAGAACGCCGCCACCGGGGTCGTCGGAACCGTCGTCCCTGCGTACGGGGTCGTTTTCGGGCCGGAGCGCATCGCGGACGATCATCACGCACAGGTAGAGCGTGCCCAACAGGTGGGCGAGAACGACGAGTTGGTAGCCGTCCTCGGGGAGGCCCTGGCGCTGGTCGCCGCTGGAGGTGTAGGCGAGGTACATCCAGATGCCCAGGAAGTAGACGACCTCGCAGCCCTGCCAGATGAGGAAGTCACGCCACCTGGGGCGGGCGAGGGCCGCCAGCGGGATCAGCCACAGCACGTACTGCGGCGAGTAGACCTTGTTGGTGAGGACGAAGAGGGCGATCACCAGGAAGGAGAGCTGCGCGAACCGGGGCCGCCTGGGGGCGCACAGGGCCAGCGCGGCGATCGCGGCGCAGCCCAGCACCATCAGGACGATGGCGTAGAGGTTGGCCTCTTCGAACTCCCGTCCGGTTCGCTGCTGAAGGATCAGCCACAGCGAACCGAAGTCCACGGGGCGCTCCTGACTGAAGGTGTAGAACTTCGCCCAGCCCGCCGGGGACATCACCATCACCGGCACGTTCATCGCCAGCCACGAGCCGACCGCACCCGCCGTCACCCGCCCGAAAGCCCCCCAGCGACCCGCCCGCCAGCACAGCACCAGCAAGGGGCCCAGCAACAGCGCGGGATAGAGCTTGGCCGCCGTCGCCAGGCCGATCAGCACACCGGCGGCCAGCGGGCGCGAGCGGGCCCACAGCAGCATTCCCGCGGCCGTCATGGCGACGGCCAGCAGGTCCCAGTTGACCGTGGCGGTCAGCGCGAGCCCCGGAGCGAGGGCCACGAGCATGCCGTCCCAGGGGCGGTTGCGGTGGGTGCGCACCACGCAGACGACCAGCGCGGCTGCGCAGACCGCGAGCATCCCCGCGTTGATCAGCCAGTACACCTTCTCGTCCTGCACCAGCGATTCCCCACTGGGGGTCAGCACGCTCGCGAGCTGCATGAAGGCACCGGTGAGCACGGGATACTCCAGGTACTCCATGCCGCCGGAGATCCGCTCGGGGATGCGGTCCAGGTAGGGGACGAGCCCCTCGGCGAAACCGCGGCCGTTGTACAGGTGCGGGATGTCGGAGTAGCAGGCGTGCACGTACTGCGCGGACTGCCCGGAGAACCAGGCCCCGCCGAAGCAGGGCGCCTTCTGGACCATCCCGAGCGCGAACATCGCCAGCGCGACGACGACCACCGTGCGCAGCGGCGTCCACCAGCCCGTGCCGTGGAGGGCGCGCCGCCCTGCGCGCCCCCCGGCCACTTCGCTCGCCGCCGTCACCACCTCGTCCTGGTCCGTGGGGCGTACGGCCGCCTCCGTGGCGGGGCGGGCGGCGTGCTGTGGGGGTGGTTTC
>NZ_JASKYT010000423.1:0-6280 GCF_041028275.1 Streptomyces sp. PU-14G | reverse complement strand
GGCGAGGCGGGGCAGCACCTCGTTCGCGAGCCGGGTACCCGAGTCGGGTGCCGTCTCGACGATGACGGAGGCCCCGCGCAGGCCCGTCTCGTGCGAGAGCCGGGACAGCCAGCCGCCCCACGCGGCCACCCAGTTGTCCACCTGGTCCGGGTCGACCAGCGAGCCGCCGTCGGGCTCGCAGGCGAGAACGATGGTGTAGAAGTTGCGGCTGCGGTGGAAGAGGACACCGAAGTCGCGGTCGTAGGCGTCCCTGCCCTCACGCATCTGCATCCGGCCCAGCAGCCCGGGAGGCTGGAACCGCCCGCCCGTACGGCGCGACAGCGGACCGGAGACGTAGGTGGTGGACCCCTTGGACTTGCGGCGCATCCAGCCGATGCGCAGGGCGAGCAACTGGTAGGAGTTGCGCCCGTCCTGGGTGCGGATCAACAGCGGTACGAGCACGATGCTCAGCGGCACCAGCACGACGACCGCCGCCGCCAGTGAGATCAGCGACGCCAGCAGCGTCACGACGAGCCCACCGAAGAGGCCCGCGGTACCGATCATGCCGAAGGGGCCGAGCCCCGGCCTTCTCGGCCGGCGCCAGTTCCCGTACGTCGGGCTCGACGCGGCGTGGGTAGACATGCGTTGCTTCCTTCCGTGTCCCTCGGTCCGTGCCCCTCGCGGGAGGGGAAGGAGACTGCGGGTTTTCTGGCGGGGCGTACGCGCCGGGCGCTGCCAGGCCCTGTGCGTACGCCCCGAGCGGGGCCTACTGGTTGAGGCCGTCTTCCTGTCTGCCGCCTTCGAGCGAGCCGGTGGCGAGGTTCGCGGTGCCCTTGGCGAGGCCCTTGGCGGTTTCCGCGGCCACCGCGGCGGCAGCGAGCGGCCCTGCCGCCGCGCCCGCGCCTCGTGCGGCACCGCTGGGTCCGCCGCCGGACCCCCGGCCGGCGCCTCCACCGCCCGAGCCGCCGCCCGAGCCGCCGCCTTCCGAGCCGCCGCCCCGGGAGCCGCGGCTGCCGGTCGGGCCCGAGCCGTTCGCACCGCCCCCGCCGGACGAGCCGCCACCGCCGCCGGCGAGAGCGGCAGGCCCGGCTCTGCCCGCGGGCCCTGCCCGGCCTCCGGAGCCGGCCTGCCCACCGCCGCCTGAGGACCCGGAGGGCCCGGATCCGCCCCCAGAGCCTCCGTCGCCCTTGCTGGAGAGCCCGGACGAGGCGATCGACTTGGCCCCGGAGGCGATGCCGCCCGCGGCGCCGGTGACGGCACCGGTGTAGGCGCTGCCGCCGCCCAGCGCGGCCGTGGCGGGCACGATCAGCTTCAGCAGCGCGGGCAGGGCGATGGCCGACAGCAGCATCACGCAGATACCGGCGATCTTGACGTGGATCCGCTCCCCGGCATTCCCGGGATCCTGCGGCAGGTCGCCGCTGAGCATCTTGGTTCCCGCGTAGATGATGAGCGCGGCTGCGGGTTTGTAGAGCAGCCAGGCGACCATCCAGCCCATGTGCTTGCGCCACCAGCCGCCGCCCCAGTTGCTCATGGAGGCTGCGGCGGCCATCGGAAGCGTTCCGAACAGCACGATCATGACCGCGAGACGGATGTACAACATGAGCCCGTGGACGATGGCGGCAATGAGCATCAGGAACGCGAGAATCAGGTACAGGAAGGCGGGCACGTCCTTCGAGGACGTGCACATCGACTGCATCATCTGCTCTTGGATCGCCAACCCGTACAGGTGATTGGCGAAACCGTCACCGACCACGGCGGCGGAGGTCACGATGGTCGTGCCCCCGCCGGCCACCACGATGAGCCGGATCATGCCCCGCAGCGCGGTCTGCCCCGCTTCTCCCTGCCGCTCGGCGGCCATTTTGATACAGGCGAAGATGAGCGAGCCGATGGCCACGTACACGACCAGCCAGTGCAACTGGCCCTGGACCGGCTGCGACGCACCCGGCGCGAAGGTGGGGATATTGGAGCTCAGCGCCTGGAAGGCGCTGAGAGCGGCCTTCATGACGAGGTCCCCGATGCCCTTCATGATGGTCCCGACGGGGTCTCCCAGGAACTCGAAGAAACCCTTCAGGGCATCGAGGAACGGATTCCCCGAACTGCATGGACCAGCCATGTCAGGCAGCTCCCCACTTGATGAAACCATTACTGTTCACGCCGGAGTCCGACGTGGCGAAGAGGCTTCCGTCCGTGTGCGGCTTCACCTTCCAGTCGCCGCCGCTCCACCGCATGGACACCGTCGCCACTCCCAGACCTCCACTGGCGCCCTTGATGAGGAGCCGCACCTGCGTCGTGTCCTTCGTGAAGGAACCGACGAAGAACCCCGAAGGAACCCCGGCGTCCTCACCCGTCACCTGCGTCTGCCCCAGCTGCGACCGCTGGGAGATGAACGCCTCGCGCCCCTCTCCGGCCACGAGCTGCTGCATCGCGACGGTCCGCCAGTCGGCGGTGCTCATGTGCGTGAGAATGCCGTGCGCCGCCATGACCGCCCCCATGGGCGTGTGGGCGTAGCACCACCACACGGGGCCGCTGAACCGGGTGGGACCTGCCGACGGCGAGGTCGGAACCGTGACGCCGTCCAGGTTCTTCCACTCCACGTCCTTCGGCGCGGAGGTCGGCCGGGTGGCGTCCTCGTCGTCCTCGGTACGGCATCCCTCCGGTCGCTCCCCCTTGGCTCGCCCGCCGTCCTTCGCGTCGTCGGTGGACAGCGGGCCCTTCACGGCTTCGGGGGGTGCGGCGTCGGCCTCGTCGCCGGCTCCGCCTGTGAGAAGGGAGACGGAGCCGATGACGAGTGCGGTGCCCAGAAATACCGCTGAGGAGACCCAACTGCGCTGTTTCCAGAACTCCTTGGGCTCCTCCGCCTGGCTCTTCCGACGTGTGAACATCACTTGAAGATCCAGCTGGCGAACGGGCCCGCGGAGGCGACGAGGCAGCATCCGGCGAGCACCATGCCCAGGCGGCTCATGTGCTCGGAGCTCTCACCGCGCTTGAGGGAGATGCCCATCATCGCGCCGGTGATCACGATGCCCAGGACACCGGCCGCGGTTCCGGCCCAGGCGGCCAGGTTGAGCATCTGTTCGACCTTGTCGCCGAGCCCCTTGGGAGCCTCGCCCTTCGGTTGGGGGACGTTGGCCAGGTGGTAGAGCATGGACGCCTTCATGGGTATTCCTTCACGTCGAGGTGTGCTGATGGGGGACGACGCCGGGAGTGACCGGCGGACTTCAGGGGGCGCTCGGGATGAACCACTGCACGAGCGGAGCGGCGGTCGTGGCGAGGACCGAGGCCAGCAGCACGATGAACAGCCCTCGGCCGTACATCGCGCCCTCGCCCATGTCCCCCCGGCGCAGCTGGAGGGCCAGCTGGGTGCCGACGATGATGATGCCGAGAACCCCGGCCGCCGAGGCCCCGTAGGCCAGCCAGCTGAGGATCTTCGACGCCTCCGCTACCGCTTCCGCCTTTCCTGGCGCACCCTCCTCGGCCAGTTGCATCAACGGTTCGACAGATGCCGGATCGAGTACGTGGCTCACTACGCTCATCGTTTTCCTTCATGCCTTCCGGGCCTGTTGATCGGGCTCTCCGCCAGTGCCGCGAGGGAGCGGACGCCCTTCGGCAACGCACCGGTCCGCTTCTCCCCGCGCCACGCCGGGACCCAGGGGACCCGGCGCACTTCCGCGACCGAACGCAGAACGCGGACCCTCTGGAGCAGGTGGAGCGGCAGTCGGCCCGGCGCGTCCGCCACGAGGACCACGGCGAGCAGTTCCACACCCTCCGGGTGCGCTCCGGTGTGCAGTGCCTCCAGGGCACGGGACGCCGCACGCAGACCCGTCGCGTGCGTACGGGCCACCAGCAGTACGCGTCCGGGATCGCCCTGGGAGGGATCGGGCCAGTGACGCCCCAGATCGCTGCCGCCCACGACCTCGGCGAGCGTGCTCGTCCCCGCCCCGCCGTGCGCACCGACCCAGCTGACGAGGGCGCCGCCGGGCGAGGAGACCTGAGCCGGCGCCGGATGCCCCGGTGACTGTCCGGGGACGGCCGCTGACGGCACCCCGGCCGGCCCAGCGCCCGGCAACGACACCGGTGTGGGTGGCTGTGCGGCCGGCCCCGGTTCCGGTCCCGGCCCCGGCCCCGGTTCCGGTTGCTGCGGGGCCGGGGCTGGTGCTGGTGCTGGTGCTGGTGCCGGGGACGGCTGCTGGGCGATTGATGCTGGTTGTTGCGGCGCCGGTACCGGTTGTGGGGTTACCGGTGCTGGTTGTGGGGCGACCAGTGCCGGTTGTTGCGGTGCGGGTGCGGGGCGATGCGGTGCCGGCGCGGTCTGCTGCGGGGCCTGCGGGGCCTGCGGGGCCTGCGGGGTCTGCGGGGTCTGCGGAGCTTGCGGGGCCGCCTGGGCTTGCGGGGCCGCCTGGGTGGCCTGCGCGGTCTGTTGCGCAACCGGTGCGGCCGTAGCAGCCGGAGGAGACTGCTCCGCGTTCGTGCGGGCGGACGCCTCGTCCACCCCGGCACGCTCGGGGGCCTCCCCACCGGGTTGGGCTGCTGCGGTCGGTCCGCGCACCCACATGTGCGGGCCGGCGGACGCTGATGGGGGGACGCTCATCGCGGGGCCAGCCTCCTCTCCTTGAAGAACTCCTGTGCTGCCGCGCCCTCGCGGCCCGGACGGAGGCGGTCGGCGCGAACTCGATTGAACTGTTTCGGCATCGCGCCCGTTCGGTGTGCAGCGCGTTGTGCTCCGTCGGAGAGGCACAACGGGACTTCAGCGGAAGTGGTTCACCGTTCCTGGTAGTCCGCCCGGGATCGGTGCGGCGGAGAGGCGGGGGAAAGGAGGTGGACCCATGAGCGACGACGGCGGAGGCGCTTCCAGCAAGGCGGCCGTGATCGGTCTGGCGAGCCTGGGCTGCGGGTGCGTGTCGTTGCCCGTGGTCGCGGCCGGACTCGTCGTCCTGCTGATCATCTTCGGCGGGCTCGGAGTCCTCTTCGCGCCGATCATCGCCCTCATCCTGTTCTTCGGCGGCGGCGGAGGTGGCGCCGACGACGGCTCGGACATCGACACCGACAAGGTCTCCGAGTCGGTGCAGGGCGACGGGAAGGGCGACTTGGACGAGAACACCGTCCCCGACGACCTGGCGGACACCATTCAGGAGGCCGGCGGGATCTGCGACGCCATCGGCCCGGTCGTCATCGCGGCGCAGATCGAGCGCGAGTCGTCCTTCAACAAGGACATGCTCGGACCCAATGGGGAGAAGGGCATCTCGCAGCTTCCGCCGGACAAGTTCGAGGAGTTCGGCGAGGATGAGGACGACAACGACGAAACCCAGGCGACCGACCCCGAGGACTCGATCATGGCCCAGGGCCGGTACATGTGCGACCTCGCCGAGAAGGTCAAGCCGCTCGTCGACAGCGGCGAGGCCCTGGACGGTGAGAGTGTTCTCGACCTGACGCTGGCGGCGTACGCGGTCGGCCTGGACGCGGTGCAGAAGGCCAAGGGGGTGCCCGCGACCACCGAGGCCCAGAGCTACGTGGCGGGGGTCCGCGCGAACTTCCCCCGGTTCGAGGGCATCGGCGGCTCCGTGGCACCTTCCGACTTTCCCTCGGAGAGCATCCCCTCGACCTCGAATCCCAGCGTGTCACCCCCACCCGACCCGGACGCACCGTCCTCGCCCGACCCCGAAGAGAGTGGAGAGTGAGCACCGGATGCTTTGCACCCCCGACGACACATCGCTCGGGCGCCGGCCGGCGCAGCCGGACGACGACGCGGCACCACGGGACGGCGTAGCGGTGGCGGAGACGCGGGACGGTGCCGCGCCCTCGGGTGACCACTCCGAGGCAGCACGGGAAGACACCGGCGAGACGCGCACGTCGGCGGCAGCGTCCGGACGTTTCGCGTTCCTCATCACCCAAGACGGCGCCGTATCCCTCAACGGGGCGCTCATGCCGGTGGGGGAGGGGGAAGAGGTGCACGTCGCCGTGCTCGACGCGGCGCACCGCGCGGCCGAGGAGCGCGGCGAGCCGGTCGACGCGACGATCCTCGACCTGCGGGGCGAGGGCTACGCGACGTACGTCAGAGTCGCCCCGGACGGGTCGAGCCAACTGGTGGAGCCGGAAACCGGGCCGGGACCACAGGAGGCGTCGCCGCCGCCACCCGAGGGCGCGCCTGGCTCCGCGGGTGCGCCCGGCTCCCAGGGCGCGCTCGACTCCGGGGCCGTGCCCGAGCCGACACTGGGGTCCGGGGCTGGGCCCGAGCGGTCACGGGGGTCCGCGGCTGGGCCCGAGCGGTCACGGGGGTCCGGGGCTGGGCCCGAGCGGTCACGGG
>NZ_JASKYT010000422.1:0-6567 GCF_041028275.1 Streptomyces sp. PU-14G | reverse complement strand
AGTCGGTGCCGAAGACGAGCTGGTGCTTCTCCATCTGCTGGGCGAACTCCACGATCCGCGACTGGWRCAKSMWSCYCGACTCGCCGTACACGTTGGGCGAGTCGAGGATCATGTACAGCGCCTCGAAGCAGTACACGCCGCCCGTCTGCACTCCGAAGTGCGCCAGGATGAAGTTGACGTTCGGGAACTCGCGGATGATCGGGTAGAACTGCGTCGGGATCGAGTACGGACCGTCCCCGGTGTGGATCAGCACCACCACGCCCAGCTCGTCGCACACCCGCAGCACCGGGCGCAGCCAGTCCAGGGCACGGTCGGGACGGTAAGCGTGCATGTTGGCATGCAGCTTCATCATCTTGTAGCCGTACTCCTTGACGTGGAACTCCAGCTCCTTCGCCCCGTTCTCCGGACCGAAGCGCGGGTTGTAGAGGAAGTTCCCGACGAACCTGTCCGGGTGCGCCGTCACCAATTCGGTGATGTAGGACATGTAGTCGCGGATGCCCTCGCGTCCGGTGCGCATCCCGTCCTGCCAGACGGTGTTGCCGGGCGGCGGCATGATGCAGCCGTAGTCGATGCGGCGCGGCTTGCCGTTGATGGTGTAGGGGCCGTCCATCATCGCGAGCGTGCGCTCGCCCGTGAAGGGATCGCCGTCGTGCCGCCAGGCCTTGTCCGGCTTGTTGGTCGGGTGCATGTGGGTGTCGATGATCATGTGCGTCGTCCTCTCCCTCGGCTGGGCCCCTGCTGGGGCCCTCGGTGGGCCTGTCGTACCCGGACCGTTGGGGGAACCCGAAGGCCCGCCTCACCTCCCCTCGGCGGCGTCGGTGATCTCCTCGGGCCGCACCGGCACCCTCGGCAGCCGAAGACCCGTCGCGTCCCGCAGCGCGTTGGCGAGCGCCGGGGTGGAGGAGAGCGTCGGCGGCTCGCCCACCCCGTTCAGCCCGTACGGGGAGTCGGGGTGCGGCAGCTCCAGCAGCTCGGTGGGGACCGGCGGCATGTCGGCGATGGTCGGGATGAGGTAGTCGGTGAACGAGCCGTTGCGTACCCGGCCGCCCTCGACGCGCAGCTCCTCCAGCAGCGCGAGACCCAGCCCCTGCGCGGTGCCGCCCTCGATCTGCCCGTGGACGGCGACCGGGTTCATCGCCCTGCCCACGTCCTGCGCGCAGGCCAGCTCCACCACCTTCACCAGGCCCAGTTCGACATCGACGTCGACGACGGCCCGGTGCGCCGCGAACGCGAACGCGATGTGCGCCGCCCCCTGCCCCCGCTCCGGATCCACGGGCTCGGTGCGCCGGTGCGCGTACGTGAACTCCGCCTCCACCGGGCCCTCGGCGAGCAGCTCGACGAGCGTCCCGCCGCCGCGTGCCCGCAGCCGCTCCCGCACCGCACGGCAGGCGCCCCGCACCGCGCCGCCGCTCATCCACGTGAGCCGGGACGCCGACGAGGAGCCCGCGTCACCCGCCGTGGTGTCCGCGGGCAGCACCACCACCCGCTCCACTCCCAGCTCGGTGCGCGCGATCTGGGCCTGCACGGTGACGATGCCCTGCCCGCACTCGGCCGCCGCCGACCGGATCTCGGCGACCGGCTCCCCGCCCGCCACCAGCAGCCGCACGTGCGCCGTGGAGCGGTCGTCCACCCCGCCGGAGAACCCGATGGCCTTCACCCCGACCGCGTAACCGACGCCGCGCCGCACCCCCTCGCCGTGCGTGGTGTTGTTCAGCCCGCCGGGCCGGGTCAGCGAGGCCCCCGGCTGCCCGTCCTGTGCGGCGGGCGGCGGCAGCGGACGGTCGCGCAGCCGCCGCAGCAGTTCGGCGACCGGCGCGGGGCCGTCCACGGGCTGCCCGGTCGGCAGCACCGTGCCCGTCCGCATCGCGTTCCGCTCCCGCAGCTCGACCGGATGCATGCCAAGACGCCCGGCCAGCCGGTCCATACCGGACTCGACCCCGAAGCAGGACTGCACCGCGCCGAAGCCCCGCATCGCCCCGCAGGGCGGGTTGTTGGTGTAGACGGCGAACCCGTCGATCGCCACGTTCGGCACCTCGTAGGCACCGGCGGCGAAGTAGCTGGCGTTGGCTGTCACCACAGGAGAGGTCGAGGTGTACGCGCCGCCGTCCAGCAGCAGCCTGGCCGTCATGTACAGCAGCCGCCCGTCGTGCGTCGCGCCGTGCTCGATGCGCATCCGCGACGGATGCCGGTGCACATGGCCCAGGAACGACTCGGGACGGCCGTAACTCATCCGCACCGGACGCCCGGTGTGCAGCGCCAGCATGGCGGCGTGGATCTGGCAGGAGACGTCCTCGCGCCCGCCGAAGGCTCCGCCGACCCCCGACAGGCGCACCCGCACCTTCTCCACCGGCAGCCCCAGGCTCGCCGCCATCTGCCGCTGGTCGTCGTGGATCCACTGCGAGGAGACGTACGCCTCCACCCCGCCGTCCTCCGCCGGAACCGCCAGCACCGACTCGGGCCCCAGGAACGCCTGGTCCTGCATCCCGGTCTCGTACACCCCGGCGACCACCACGTCCGCCGCGGCCCGCGCCCGCGCCACGTCACCGTGCCGGATGCGCACGTGCCGCACCAGGTTGCCCGGCGCCACCCGCCCGGCGGCGGGACCGCCGGCCGGGCCGTCGGCTGGGCCGTCGGCTGGGGACGCGGGATCGGCGGACGCCGCGGACGCCGCGGGCGGCGCGGTCGGGGCACCGAGGGGGTGGGTCTCGTGTACCAGCGGGCCCTCGCCGCGCAGCGCGGCCTCCGGGTCGGTGACCGGCGGCAGCTCGACGTAGCGGACGTCGATGAGGGCGAGCGCGCGGCGCGCGGTCTCCGGGTGGTCGGCGGCCACCAGCGCCACCGGCTCCCCCTGGTAGCGCACCCGGTCGGACGCCAGCACCGGCTGGTCGGCCACCTTCATCCCGTACCGTGGCAGTCCGGGAACATCCTCGTGGGTGAGCACGGCGTGCACCCCGGGCAGCGCGCGGGCGCGGGACGCGTTGAGGCCCAGAACGCGCGCCGAGGGGTGGGGGCTGCGCAGCGTGGCGCCCCACACCGCGTCGTCCCGGCGCAGATCCGAGGAGTAGGCGAAGGCCCCGGTCACCTTGAGCCCGCCGTCAGGTCGCGGCACATCGCTGCCGACACCGCCGTCCGGACCGGTCGCCTCGGGAGCGCCCAGGCCGTCGGCACCGCGTGGCGGAGCCGCCGTCCCGCCGGCCGGTGCCGCCTGGGCCGGTGCTGCCTGGGCCGGTTCCGTCTGGACCGGTGCTGCCTGGGCCGGTGCCGTCTGGATCGGTTCCGTCTGGGCCCGTGCCGTCCGGTGCTGTGCCGTCCGGTCCTGTGGCGTTCGGTCCTGTGCCGTCCGGTGCTGTGCGCCGTCGCCGAGTGGGTTCGCTGTCGTCGTGCCGCTCACGGTGTGCCTCCCTCTCGCCGGGTGTCGGCCTCCGGCGGCCGTGGCTGTGACCGGTGGCCGTGGCTGTGGCTGTGACCGGTGGTCGCGGCCGTGGCCGGTGGCCGGTGGCCGGTGGCCGGTGTCGCGGGCGCGGTGCTCGCGGAGCGCGAGCGGTCAGGCGTTCTCCCGCCCTCCCCTGCCCCGAGGGCGCCGGGGCGCGGTGGTGCGGAGCGCGGCAGCCGGTGTTACCCGGCGCTACCGGTGTGCGGCACCTCGGCCACCGGGAGCCGGCCCGGCGCACCGGCCGGTGCCTGCTGCGGCACCGCCTGCGACAGCCGGATGCGCAGCCGCCGCACGTGATCACGGGCCGCCTCCTCGGCCGCTTGCGGATCGCCCGAGGTCATCGCCTCGAAGATCTGCCGGTGTTCGGCGACGGCGAGCCGCTGGGCCTCGGGGCTGCGCCAGAGCGAGTGCAGCGCCAGGTGGGCCTTGCCCTGGATGGTGTCCAGGGCGGCCGTCAGGTGGTCGTTGCCCGCCACCTCGCGGATCATCCTGTGGTACGCCATGTCCATCCCGGTGTGGCGCTCCTCGTCGTCACCCGTGGCGACCACGCGCTCGTGCTCCTCCAGCAGCGCCCGCAACTCGGCGACCCGCGCCGCGTCGAGCCGCTCGGTCGCCAGCCGGGCCGCCAGCCCTTCCATCACTTCCCGCAGCACGTACAGCTGGCGCACGTCCGCCACGTCCACGCGCGCCACGACCGCACCCCGGTGGGGTTCGTGGGTGGCCAGGCCGTCGTGGATCAGACGCTGCACCGCCTCGCGTACGGGGCTGCGGCTGATGCCCAGCTGCGTCGCCAGCGCCGGGACGGACAGCGCGTCGCCCGGGCACAGTCGGCCGGCGAGGACCGCGCGCTTCAGCTCCTGGTACGCCTGGTCGGCCAGCAGGCTGCCGCCTGCCAGCCGGCTCACCGCGCTTTCGATCGGCATCGTGTGAAAGAACCCCCTCGTGCGGGCCCGGTCTCGGTGGGCGGACGTGGTCGGTGGGGGCGGTCGGCCGCTCTCATCCCCGGCCCCCGCCGGGTGGTGGTGGCGCCCCGGCCGAGCTGCCCCCGGCGGCGGATGTTCCGCTGCCGGTGACGGCCGGGCCGCTGCCCGCGATCGCCGGCCCTGTTCCTGTGGCGCCGGTGGGCGGTTCGTCGGCCGCCCTGGTGACTTCATGTTGCATGCGCTTCTCGGAGCCGTCAACGTCGTGCACGCCGCCGGGAGTTAGTTCGCGACGCCGACCCGGAAGCCGCACATGGTAAAAGAGCAGGTTGAGGAGTACTGCCGTGATCGAACCGAGGATGATCCCGCTCCCGAAAATTACATGCAACTGCTCGCCGGGCAGCCGCTCCGCGAACCGCGGGTAGGCGGTGGGCAGGAAGCCCACACCGAGACTGACCGCCACCACGAGCGTGCCGTGCCTGTGGGCCAGATCGGCCTGCCCGAGGATCTGCACACCCACCACGGCGATGGTGCCGAAGAGCACGATCGTCGCCCCGCCCAGCACCGGGGTCGGCATCGCCGCGATCACCGCACCGACCTTCGGCATCAGGCCCAGCGCGGCCATGATGACGCCGGACGCCGCGACCACCCACCGGCTGCGCACCCTGGTGAGCTGCAACAACCCCACGTTCTGCGAGAACACCGTGCTGGGAAAGGAGCCCAGCAGCCCGGCGAACACCGTGCCGAGCCCGTCGGCGCGCAGCGCCCGCACGACATCGCGTTCGCCGACCTCGCGTCCGACGATCCGTCCGACGGCGAAGAACTGGCCGATGCTCTCGACCGCGATCACCACCATCACCAGCGACAGGGAAAGCGCCGCCGCCGTGTCCCAGCGCGGCGCCCCGAAGTGCAGGGGCTCGGTCATGCCGAACCACCGCGAGGAGCCGGTACCGGAGAAGTCCGCAAGCCCCGTCGCCATCGCCAGCCCCGTCCCCGCCAGCAGGCCCACCAGCACCGCCACGGTCGCCGCGAAGCCACTGGAGAAGCGCGAGACCAGCACGATGACCAGGAGCGTCGCCCCGGCCAGCCCGAGGTGGGCCGGGCTGCCGAACGAGGCGGCTCCCGGATCCCCGCCGCCCACCTGTTTGGCGGCCACCGCCAGCAGCGTCACCCCCACGACCGTCACGATCGTGCCGGTCACCAGCGGCGGGAAGTAGCGCACCAGCCTGCTGAAGACCGGCGCGATCACGAACAGTGCGAGTCCGGCGGCGATCACCGCCCCGAACATGGTGGGCAGGCCGGCGTGGGCTCCGCCGGCGGCCAGCCCCACGGCGACCAGCGATGGGACGGCGCTGGTCGCGGGGCCCTGCACGACGGGCAGCCGGATGCCGATTCCGGGCAGCCCGACGGACTGGAGGAGCGTCGCCAGCCCGCACGCCAGCAGCGAGGCGTTGACGACCATGGCCTGGTCGGCGCCGCGCAGTCCCACCCCTTGGGCGACCAGCAGCGGCATCACGGCCGCCCCCGCATAGAAGGCGAGGACGTGCTGGGTGCCGTACACGAACAGGCGCCACACGGGAGGTACGGCGTCCACCTCGTGTGGCGGGTGCGCGTGGGTGCCGGGTCCGCCGGCTCCCTTTCCGCCGCGGGGCGCGCGCAGACGGCCCGTGGCGCTGCGGAAGTTGACCATGCCCTGCTCCCTCCTCCGCCGCGCGGATGAGCGGCGGATTCCTTCGGTGCGGCCGGCGGCACCAGGCAGCCGGTACCGCGGCTCGGGCAGGCCGGTGGACGGACCGGCGCCAGGGGAGTGTGCTGCGCGCTCAGCGCGGGGCGCTGAGCGTGATGCTGCGTGTTGCATGCAATGTAAGGGACCGTAGAGACAGCGGCGGACCTGTCAACCCGTCCCGCACCATCGGCGCATCCCCGCCGAGGCCGGGAACTTGGCCGGCTTCCGGCCCCAACGCGGCGACGTACTGGTGACTTGTGGGCTCGCTCGTATCGTCCGCCGTCTTGACAGCCTTCCTCCGGGACGCATTACATGTTGCAGGCAGGCCGTCCTCAGGACGGCACACCGCAGCGCATCCCTGAGCCGGTGACCTCCCGCCCTGCGCGGGCCAACCGTTCGGCGAGACCGAGCCGTTCGTCCCGACCGCCGCTTCGCGCGGCGCGGGGGAGGGAGCCGTCATGCCGTCCGCCCCGCACCCGCCCCATCCC
>NZ_JASKYT010000421.1:0-6846 GCF_041028275.1 Streptomyces sp. PU-14G | reverse complement strand
GTCGGGGGCGGCGTGGCACGGCSCGGTGGCGGGTCGGTGGTGGACATGGCGGCTCCCCTCGGCGTCGGGCCCGGCGCGGGGCCCGTGCTCCCCGCATCGCCCGCCCTCTTGTCTATCGCGGACCATTGACTGCCGTCACCATCACGTTACGCTCAACGCCATTCGCCACCATCGGCGCCGCGGCCGGTGCCGCGTCGGTGCCGCCGCCTCCCGAGCCGCCCGCGAGGGGGTAGATCGGCCATGCGTCCGACTCCGTCAACGCCCGTCGCCACCGCCCACGTCGACACGTTCGCGCGGGACCACCTGCCACCACCCGGCCAGTGGCCCGACCTCCTGCTGGACAACCCGGCACTCGCCTACCCGGAACGGGTCAACTGCGGCGAGGAGTTGCTGGACCGTACCATCGAGCGGCTGGGCCCCGACCGCCCCGCCGTCCACGTCGGCGGCGTGCCCTCCCCCGCCGGCAGGAGGTCCGCGCGCCGCACCTGGACCTACGGTGAACTGCGTGCGCTCGTCGATCGGTTGGCACACGTGCTGCGGGACGAGATGGGTGTGGTGCCCGGCAACCGGGTGCTGCTGCGCGGGCCGACCAGCCCGTATCTGGCCGCCTGCTGGCTGGCGGTGATGAAGGCGGGTGCCGTCGCCGTCACCGTGCTGGCGGCGCAGCGGGCCCGGGAGCTGGCCACCATCTGCCGCCTCGCCCGCGTCTCGCACGCGCTGTGCGACGCGCGGTCGGCGGACGAGCTGACCGCAGCGGACGTTCCCGGCCTGCGCACGTGGCTGTTCGGCGCGGGCGACGCCACCGACGTGCTGCGAGTCGCCACGGGCAAGCCGGACCGGTTCGGCGCGGTGGCCACGGCCGCCGACGACGTGGCGCTGATCGCCTTCACCTCCGGCACCACCGGCGTTCCCAAGGGCTGTGTGCACTTCCACCGCGACGTGCTGGCCGTCGCGGACACCTTCGCCGCGCAGGTGCTGCGGCCACGCCCCGACGACGTCTTCGCGGGCACGCCGCCGCTGGGCTTCACCTTCGGCCTCGGCGGTCTGGTGATCTTCCCGCTACGGGTGGGCGCCTCGACGCTGCTGGACGAGTTCAAAGGAGCCGCGCAGACGCTGGAGGTGGTCGCGCGGCACCGGATATCGGTGCTGTTCACCGCGCCGACCGCCTACCGCGCCATGCTGGCGCTGCTGGCCGATCCCGGCCGGGGCGACGCGCGCACTCCCACGTCGCTGCGCCGCTGCGTCTCCGCCGGGGAGCATCTGCCCGCCGCCACCTGGCAGGCGTGGCACGCGCGCACGGGTCTGCGGATCATCGACGGCATCGGTGCCACGGAGATGCTGCACATCTTCCTGTCCGCGGCGGACGAGGCGATCCGGCCCGGGTGCACGGGCGTTCCGGTGCCCGGCTTCGAGGCGCGGATCGTCGCGGAGGGCCACGACGGCGAGTTGCTGCCCGTGCCGGACGGCTCCCCTGGGCTGCTGGCCGTGCGCGGCCCGGTCGGCTGCCGCTACCTGGCGGACGAACGGCAGCGCGCGTACGTGCGGGAGGGCTGGAACCTGACGGGTGACACGTATGTGCGGGAGCAGGACGGCTACTTCCGCTACGTCGCCCGCGCCGACGACATGATCGTCTCGGCCGGGTACAACATCGCGGGGCCCGAGGTGGAGGAGGTGCTGCTGGCCCATCCGGACGTGCGGGAGGCGGCCGTGGTGGGGGTCCCCGACGCGCGGCGGGGACAGATCGCGGTGGCGCACGTCGTCCTGGCCCCCGGCGTGCCGGCGGACGAGGCGGCGGCCGAACGGCTGCGGCAGTTCGCGCTGGCTCAGTCGGCTCCGTACAAGTGCCCGCGCCGGTTCGTCTTCACCGCGAGCCTTCCGCGCACGCCCACCGGCAAGCTCCAGCGCTTCCGGCTGCGCGACCGGGGACCCGGCGCCGAGGGGCCCGAAGCGTCCAGGGGGCTCCACGCGTCCGACCAGCCGCACGAGCCCGAGGAGGCGCCCCGACCAGGCGGCTCAGCTGCGGATCTAGAGTGACCGCGTGGCACAGAAAGCGTCCGAACAGATCGACACGGCACCTCGCAGTCCGGAGACCCCGCAGCCGGGCAAGCCCTCCCCCGGTTCCTTCATCCTCACCTTCTACGGCGCCTACGGGCGCGAGTTGAACGCGTCGGGAACGGTACCGATCGCGACCCTCATCCGGGTACTGCACACCGTGGGCGTGGACGCGCCGTCGGTGCGCTCGGCCGTCTCCCGCCTCAAACGGCGCGGCCTGCTGACCGCCGACCGGCCCGGCAGCAAGTCCGCCGGATACCGGCCCTCCCCCGCCGCCGCGCAACTCCTCGCCGACGGCGACCGGCGCATCCACACCCGCCCCGATCCCGACGGCGCCTGGCTGCTGGCGGTCTTCTCCGTGCCGGAGAGCGAACGCGACAGGCGGCACGTCCTGCGCTCCCGGCTGGCCAGGCTGGGCTTCGGCAACGCGGCCCCCGGCGTCTGGATCGCCCCTTCCCACCTGGAGGAGGAGACCCGCCACGCTCTCGACCGCCTCGGCCTCGCGCCCTACGTCGACCTGTTCAGGGGTGAGCACGCCGGGTTCACGCCGACCGCGCGGTCCGTGGCCCGCTGGTGGGACCTGGAGGGGCTCGCCGAGCGTCACCGGGCGTTTCTGGCCGTCCACGAGCCGGTGCTCCGGCGCTGGTCGCGACGGACCCGCACACCCCCGCAGGCGGCCTACCGCGACTATCTGCCCGCCCTCGACGCCTGGCGGCGCCTGCCGTACGCCGACCCGGGGCTGCCGCACGGGCTGCTGCCGAAGCGGTGGCCGGGTGAGCGCGCGGCGAAGGTGTTCTTCGCCCTGCACGCCGCGCTGCGGGACGCCGGGCTGGCGTACGTACGGGACGCCTACGCCGACGCCCTCGACCGCTGAGCCGCCCGCCGGAAGGCGCTCGGGCTAGCGGGGCCGCCGGTCGTCGCCGTGCCGCCGGTCGTCGCCGTGCCGTTGGTCTGGGCGCTCGGAGGGCGGTGCGTTCTCGTCCTTTCGGGGCTCGTCCCACCAGCGGTCGTCGGGTTCCCTGCGGTTCCCGACGATCGCGGCGACGGGCGGAATGACCATGGCGACCACGCACATCCCGATCGCCGCGGGCACCGACCACAGCCGCACGAAGGCCCAGGCGCTGACGAACAGCACCAGGCAGACCGCCATCAGCGCGAAGTAGCGCCGCCGCCTTCGTGCGTACATGTCTCCACGGTACGGCGGACCGGGCCGTCCGTCAGGCGGGGGCGTGCGCGGTCCGGGCGGGGGACGATGGCGGGGAACGATGCGCCCGGGAGGGCGCCGCTCACAGCGCGAGGCGGGGCTTGGGCGCGTCGGTGCGGCCCGTGGGGGGACGGCGGCTGCCCGCCCGGTACGGGTCCGGCCACGGCGCACCCGGCCCGGTGTAGCCCTGCTCGGCCGCCGCGTGCAGCGTCCAGTGGGGGTCGTACAGGTGCGGCCTGGCCAGTGCGCACAGGTCGGCGCGGCCGGCCAGGACCAGCGAGTTGACGTCGTCCCAGGAGGAGACGGCGCCGACGGCGATGACGGGGACGCCCAGCACGTTGCGGATGCGGTCGGCGTACGGGGTCTGGTAGGAGCGGCCGAAGTCGGGGCGTTCGTGGGCGACGACCTGCCCGGTGGACACGTCGACGGCGTCGGCGCCGTGCTCGGCGAAGGCGGCGGCGATCCGGACCGCGTCGTCGCCCGTGGTGCCGCCCTGGGCCCAGTCGGTCGCGGAGATCCGCACCGTCATGGGACGGTCGGCGGGCCAGGCCTCGCGCACCGCGTCGAACACCTCCAGGGGGTAGCGCAGCCTGGCGGCCAGGGCGCCGCCGTAGGCGTCGGTGCGCCGGTTGGTCAGCGGGGAGAGGAACCCGGACAGCAGGTAGCCGTGCGCGCAGTGCAGCTCCAGCAGGTCGAAGCCGGCCCGGGCGGCGCGGACCGCCGCCGCGACGAACTGGTCGCGGACGGCGGCCAGCTGCACCGGCGTGAGTGCGTGCGGGACCTGGCTGACACCGGGGCGGTAGGGCAGCGGGGAGGGGGCGAGAAGCGGCCAGTTGCCCTCGGGCAGCGGTTCGTCGATCCCCTCCCACATCAGCTTCGTGGAGCCCTTGCGTCCCGCGTGACCGAGCTGGACGCCGATGGCGGCCGTCGGCGACCGGGCGTGCACGAACGCGGTGACACGGCGCCAGGCATCCTCCTGCTCGTCCGTCCACAGCCCCGCGCACCCGGGCGTGATGCGCCCGGATGCGGACACGCACACCATCTCCGTCATGGTCAGCCCCGCCCCGCCCAGCGCCCGCGCGCCCAGGTGGACGAGGTGGAAGTCGCCGGGCACACCGTCCTGGGAGCTGTACATGTCCATCGGGGAGACGACGACCCGGTTGCGCAGGGTCAGCCCGCGCAGTCGGAACGGCGTGAACATCGGCGGTGTGCCCTCGGGCACGCCCGCCTCGCGTTCGGCCGCCGCGACGAAGGCGGCGTCGCGCAGCCGCAGGTTGTCGTGGGTGACACGGCGGCTGCGGGTGAGCAGGTTGAAGGCGAACCTGTACGGCGGCTGGGCGGTGTAGTGCGCCAGCTCCTCGAACCAGGTCAGGCTCGCCCTCGCCGCCCGCTGCGTGGAGCGCACGACCGGCTGCCGCTCGGCCTCGTACGCGGAAAGCGCCGCCGGCAGGTCCGGCTGTTCGCGCAGGCAGGCGGCGAGCGCGAGCGCGTCCTCCACGGCGAGCTTGGTGCCCGAGCCGATGGAGAAGTGCGCGGTGTGCGCCGCGTCACCGAGCAGCACGATGTGGCCGCCGGCGGCGCTGCGGTGCCACCAGCGCGCGTTGACGACGGTACGGAAGGCGGTCCACTGCGAGTTGTTGCCGCGCAGTGGCCGCCCGGCCAGGGTCTCGGGAAAGAGCCTCGCGCAGGCGGCGGCCGAGTCGTGCTCGTCGAGCGCGTCGAGCCCGGCGGCCCGCCACACCTCCTCCCTCGTCTCGACGACGGCCGTGGAGGCGCCCTCGGAGTAGGGGTAGGCGTGGAGTTGCACCACCCCGTGTTCCGTCTCGGCGATCTCGAAGCGGAAGGCGTCGAGGGCGAAGTCGGCGGCAAGCCATATGTAGCGGCAGCGGTGGGGGGTGACGGTGGGCCGGAAGACGTCGGCGTGCGCGGTGCGGGTGGCGCTGTGGACGCCGTCGGCGGCGACGACGAGGTCGCATGAGCGTGCCAGCTCGGCCGCTGGTGGCGCCTCGGTGGAGAAGCGCAGCCGCACGCCGAGCTCGCGGCACCGCTCGTGCAGCACGGACAGCAGAGTGCGGCGGCTCAGCGCGGCGAAGCCGTGCCCCGTGGAGCCGAGCGTACGACCGCGGTGGGCGACCTCGATGGCGTCCCAGCGCACCATGTGGGCGCGCAGGGTGGCGAACACGTCCGGGTCGGCGTTCTCGATGCCGCCGACGGTCTCGTCGGACAGGACGACGCCGAAACCGTACGTGTCCTGTGGGGCGCCCCGTTCGTAGACGGTGACCTCCCGTGCCGGGTCGAGGCGCTTGAGCAGCACTGCCGCGTACAGCCCGCCTGGCCCGCCGCCGATGACGGCGACCCGCGAAGCCCGGGCTCCGGCCCCGGCCGCGGGCGTGGCCCTCGTGGTCACCTGGTGCTCACCGCCCCCGCCAGGCGGGTGGCCGCTTGGCGGTGAAGGCGTCGTGGAACTCCTTGTAGTCCTCGCCGTGCATCAACAGCGCCTGCGTGGCGGCGTCCAGTTCGACCGCGCCGGAGAGCGGAAGGTCGAGTTCGGCGGTGAGCAGCGCCTTGGTCTGCGCGTGGGCCAGCGCTGGGCCGTCCGCCAGCCGCCGGGCCAGCTCCTGGGCGGCCCGCTGGGTCTCGCCCTCGTCCACCACCTGGCTCAGCAACCCGATGCGCTCGGCCTCCGGCGCCCGTACCGGCTCTCCCAGCATCAGGATGCGCGTCGCATGGCCGAGGCCGACGACGCGGGGCAGCAGGTAGGCGGCGCCCATGTCGCCGCCGGAGAGGCCGACCTTGGTGAACAGGAAGGCGAACCGCGCGGTCGGATCGGCGACCCGGAAGTCGGCGGCGAGCGCCAGCACCGCGCCCGCGCCCGCGGCGACCCCGTGCACGGCGGCCACCACGGGGAAGGGCGCCTCCCGGAGCGCCCGCACCACCTGCCCCGTCATCCGGTTGAAGTCCAGCAGCCGGGCGGTGTCCATGCCGAGAGTGGCGCCGATGATCTCGTCCACGTCACCGCCCGAGCAGAAGCCGCGCCCTTCCCCGGCCAGCACCAGCGCCCGGGGGCGCTCCCGGTGCGAGAGCTCCGCGAGCAGGTCACGCAGATCCGCGTACGCCTCGAACGTCAACGCGTTCAGCTTCGCGGGCCGCGCCAGCGTGACGGTGGTGACCCCGTCCGCCTCGCGCACTTCCAGATGCCGCCAGCGCGCGGTGCGTTGAGCGGAACCGGTGAACGGGCTCATGCGGGCCTCCGTCGCTGCCGTCGGCGAACGCGCCCGGGTGGGCACCCGGGCCACCACGCGCCCGAACGTATCACCTGTCGGTGACCACCGTCACGAGTGCGCGATAGAGGCAGTCGGCCGGAACCCCGTACGGGCAACGGGAGTTCACCGGATCGGGCGAAGCCCGCTGCGCGGGAACGGTTCGCCGCGCGGCCTGATGCGTACGGTCGGCCGTATGACGACCACGGCGGGGGGCCGTACGGCGACGGCGTCGGCGGGGCGACGAACGGCGGGCGGGGCGACGAACGGCGGCGGCGCGGAGCGCCGGGAAGGACGTACGAGACGTGCAACCCACGAGGGGCGTCCACC
>NZ_JASKYT010000420.1:0-6123 GCF_041028275.1 Streptomyces sp. PU-14G | reverse complement strand
GGCGGGCGGGGCGTTGCTTCGCCTTCAGCGGAATCCGGTCCTGGGCAGGGGACGTCGGCCGAGGTTCATGGTGAGATGCTCCACGTACGTTCTGTACAGTCCGTACGTTTCTCACGCGACGACAGTGGAGTGCGACGCCATGCGGAACCAACCGACGGCCCGATACGTCCTGCCCGAGTTCACGGAGCGCACCAGCAGCGGAACGCGAAGGATGGATCCGTACTCGAAGCTGATGGAGGAGCGGATCGTCTTCCTGGGAACCCAGATCGACGACACGTCGGCCAACGACGTGATGGCCCAGTTCGTGCACCTCGAACACGCCGCGCCCGACCAGGACATCTCGCTGTACATCAACTCGCCGGGCGGCTCGTTCACGGCGATGACCGCGATCTACGACACGATGCGGTTCGTCACCTGCGACATCGAGACCGTCTGCCTGGGGCAGGCCGCGTCGGCGGCCTCCGTCCTGCTGGCCGCCGGCACCCCGGGCAAACGGCTCGCGCTGCCGGGCGCCCGCATCCTCATCCACCAGCCGGCCCTCGGCGAACCCGCGCAGGGCCAGATCGCGGACCTGGAGATCCAGGCCCAGGAGATGTTCAGGACCCGGGAACTGCTGGAAGAACTGTACGAACGGCACACAGGGCAGCCCCGCAACCGGATCAGCACGGACCTCGAACGCGACAAGATCTTCACCGCCGAGGAGGCCGTCGGCTACGGGCTCATCGACCGGCTCACGGCCAGCCGCAAGACCTCCCCCGCCCGCCCCGTACGGGGATGAGCCGGCGATGGCGAGCCACCAGCGGCCGTCCGACCTGCCCCCGCTCCCGGCGCTGACGCGCGCTGAGGGCGACGTGGTGGACACCTATCTCGAAGCCCTCGACCTGATGGGCAGGATCAACCCGGCGCGCGGGCGCGACACCTACCGGAGCCTGCGTGCCGCACAGGGGCTGGTCAGCAAGGCCGTCCGACTGCGGGACGCGCTGACCCTGATGCACGAACGGGGCGAGAACGAGCTGCACGCGGCGACGCTGGAGCGGGCGCTGCGCGTACTCGACGGGGAGCGGCGTGCGGGCCTGGTCGGGCCTCCGCCTGCCCCGGGCGCACGACCGGAGGGCGACACGGGCTGACCGGCCCCGCGCTCCGCTGGCGCGGGTGGCTGCCCGACAGGCGGACAGCTGTTGGTTCCCCGGCACGACGTGGCTAGAGTGCTGGTCATGACGTCGGCAACCGCTCTGCTCTCCCCGCCCACCGCGTAAGGCGGGCCGCCGCCCACGGCTGCCGCGGCGGACGAACGTCCGCCGCGGAGGTCGGTGGTGCCCGCGAACGGGACACCATCCACCTCTCCTTACGCGGAGCGCGTTCTCGTGCCGACATCTTCTTTTGGCCTGCCCGTCGGGCGTGGCCTCTTCTTCCTCGCCGTCGCCGGTGCCACCTGGGGCACCACAGGGGCGGCCGTCGATCTCCTCTACTCCTCCAGCGACCTGGGCCCGCTCGCGGTGTCCTTCTGGCGCTATGTGACCGGGCTGCTCCTGCTGTTCGCGGGCCGTGCCGCGGTACGGGCCCTGCGGCGGCCCGACCCCGACGCGGCGGAGCCCCGGCCCGAAGCGGCGGAGCCCCGGCCCGCGACGCGACGCCCAGGTCGCCTCTCCCGCTCCCGGTTCGCGCTGCGGGTGGCGACGGGGCTGTGTCTGGCCGTCTTCCAGACGGCCTACTTCGCCGCCGTGCCCGCCACGGGCGTCGCGGTCGCGACCATCGTGACACTGGGCGCCGCCCCGGTGTTCGTCGCACTGAGCGCCTGGCTGGTGCTGCGCGAACAGCTCGGTTGGGGCGGCGCCCTCGCCGTCGCCGCCGCACTGGCCGGACTGACCGTGCTGGTGCTCGGCGGCGGTGGAGGCGGGGTCCGCGCCGGCGGAGTCGCCCTGGCGCTGCTGGCGGCGGCGGCCTTCGCCGGTTCGGTCCTCCTGGCCCGGTGGGCCGGAAGCGCAGGCGGCGGAGAGAGCTCTTTCACGCTGACCGCCTGGTCGTTCGCGGTCGGCGCCGCCGTCCTGCTGCCCTTCGCACTGGCCGAGGGAGCGGTACCGCACTCCGGTGACCTGCTGCGCGTGGTGCTGCTGACGGGATACGTCGCGGCCGTTCCGACCGCACTCGCGTACCCGCTGTACTTCGCGGGCGCGGCCGTCGTGCGCGCGGCGACGGCCTCGGTCGTCATGCTGATCGAGCCGGTCAGTGCGGCCGTGCTGGCCGTCGGCTTGCTCGGCGAGCGGCTGACCGCCCCGATGCTGCTGGGCACGCTCGTCCTGCTGACCGGTGTGGTGTTCCTGACCCGCGCGGAGACGGCACGATCCCGGGCCACGCGGCCCGCCTAGCCGGCCGGGGGTGGTGAGCGGCGCGGATGTGCAGCCGCATACCAGCTCCCGAACTGTTGCGTCCGGTGCCGGCCCCGCAGGTGCGACCAGCGGGACCGGCACCGGAAACCACCGCCGCACGTGCCGGCTGCGCCCAAGGCGGCCGGGAGGCGGCGACCGCGGCCGGGACCGCGACCGCGGCCACGGGCTGCGTCCGCGCCCTGCGACTCCTTTCAGGTCGTCACCTCCTCAACCGGTGACGTCACCGTCCCGCCTGACCCACTGGATCGGGCCGATCTTGCTGTCGACGGCGGTCTAAGCGCGTGGTTCCACGACGAAGCCGAGAACCCGGCGTCCAGCGTCGCGGCCACGTCGGCGATCGTGCGCTGGTTCGGTGAGCTGCGCCGACGGCGATCGCAGCGTCGAAACTGCGCCCGGTGACCAGTGTCAGGCCGCAGCCGGCGGCATCCAGGGGAGTTCGACCCACACGGTCTTGCCGCCCCCGCGGGCGGGGGCGACGGTCATCCGGCCGCCCGACTCCGCGGTCAGGGTGCGGATGATGACCAGGCCGCGCCCATTGTCCTGCTGCACGGCGGCCGGAAGACGGCGCGGCCTCCTCGGGTGGGAGTCGCTCACGCCGAGGCGCAGCCACTCGGCGCGCTCGAGCCGCAGGTCGACGGTGAAGACCGGCGACTGCCCGCAAGTGTGCTGGACGGCGTTGGTGGCGAGTTCGGAGACGATCAGACGCAGCGACTCCATGACGTCGCTGCCCTCGCCCAGCCCCCAGGAGAGCAGGACGTCCGTGACGTGTCTGCGTGCCGCGGTGACGGAGGCGGGGGCGCTCGGCAGTGTGAGCGTCGCTTCCTGGTTGTCTGCCATGGCGAGGGCGTCCCTTTCCCGGGGCCGTGGACTCCTCCGCCGAGCGGCGGCGGACTGGTGCGGGGAGAGCGGGGAGACGGAGCGGCCCGGTTGACCGCTGCGCGACAGAGTGCCACTCCGCCCGGCACCGTGTGGCCGAACCCACTGGTTGCACCGTCAACTGTCGCTCGAAGCGGTGAACTTGACAGCGATGGCTCGCATTTGTCCGTCTTGGGGACGTAATGCGGGGCGCACGCGGTCGACCCGATCGCGTCAGCCCGATCGTGTCAGCTGCCGGTGGGAGCAGTCGCGATCACGGCGTCCACCGCGTGCGCGAGCGCGGTCTCTGTCAGGTCGCCGCGGGCGGTCAGCCGCAGCCGGGAGACGCCGTCGGGGACGGACGGCGGACGGAAGCAGCCGACCTGGACGCCCACGGCCCGCAGCGCGGCCGTCCACGCGACCGCGGCCCGCGGGGACGGGGCGCGGACGGCGACGACGGCGGCGTCCGGGCGAGTGGCGTCCAGGCCCGCGGCGGTGAGCCGCCCGTAGGCGAAGGCCGCCGCCGCGCGCGTGCGCGCGGCCCGCTCGGGTTCGCGGCGCAGCAGCCGCAGCGCGCCGAGTGCGGCCCCGACCGCCGCGGGGGCGAGACCGGTGTCGAAGATGACCGTGCGGGCGGTGTTGACCAGGTGGGCGATGACGTGTGCGGGGCCGAGGACCGCGCCGCCCTGGCTGCCCAAGGACTTGGAGAGGGTGACGGTGGCGACCGTGCCGGGAGAGCCGGCGAGTCCGGCCGCGGACAGCGCCCCTCGCCCGCCCTCGCCCAGGACGCCGAGACCGTGCGCGTCGTCGACGAGCAGCCCTGCGCCGGCGTCCGCACAGACGGTGGCGAGCGTCTCCAGTGGTGCCGCGTTGCCGTCGACGGAGAAGACGGAGTCGGTGACGACGAGCGCGCTCTCCCGGGGCGGGCGGGCCGCGAGTTCCTCGGCGACGGCCTCCGGGTCGGCGTGCGCGGCGATGGCCGTACGGGCGCGCGAGAGGCGGCAGCCGTCGATGAGCGAGGCGTGGTTGCGGGCGTCGGAGACGAGGAGTCCCGGGCCCGCGGGGTCGGCGGTGCAGGCGGTGACGGCGGCGAGGTTCGCCGCGTACCCGGAGGAGAGGACCAGCGCGGCTTCGAAACCGCAGAAGTCGGCCAGTTCCGCTTCCAGTTCGGTGTGCAGCGCGGTGGTTCCCGTCACCAGCCGGGAGCCGCCGGCGCCCGCGCCCCAGCGGCGAGCTGCCTGTGCGGCGGCCCGGGTCACCTCGGGATGGCGGGAGAGCCCGAGGTAGTCGTTGCCCGCCAGGTCGAGCAGCGCGCAGTCGGCGGCCCGTGGCGTCAGGGTGCGCAGCAGTCCGGCCGCGCGGCGCGCCTCCAGGCCGTCGGCCGTCCATGCGAAGGGGTCGGCGAAGGGGGCTCGTGCTGTGTGCGGGGCGGCTTCCTGAGCCGGGTCCGTGGGCATGGGGCTCTCTTCGTCCGGGCGGCGTCATGCCCCGGTGGGGAACCAGGGCCTTTGTAGGCAGTCAATAGAACGTAACCGGCCATGCCGGACGCCGAGGTGTGACAACGTCCACACCTCGGGCACGTGGTCTTGTAGGCTTCCTCCATTTCCCGGCTCGGTGCCGTCGGCCAGGATCATGCTCATGGACGACCTGCTGAACGCACTGGCGGACAAGGGTGTGCGGGGCGAGACGCCCTCGCGTGACGAGGCACTGGCGGTGCTGCGGACGAGCGATGACGACCTGCTCGACGTGGTCGCGGCGGCGGGGAAGGTGCGCCGCCGGTGGTTCGGGCGCAGGGTGAAGCTCAATTACCTGGTGAACCTGAAGTCGGGGCTGTGCCCGGAGGACTGCTCGTACTGCTCCCAGCGGCTCGGTTCGCGGGCAGGCATCCTCAAGTACTCCTGGCTGGGGCCCGAGGAGGCCGCCGAAGCGGCGGCGGCGGGCGTGCGCGGCGGAGCCAAGCGGGTCTGTGTCGTGGCGAGCGGGCGGGGGCCGACCGACCGCGACGTCTCCCGGGTCTCGAAGACGATCGAGGCCATCAAGGAGCGCAACGAGCAGGTGGAGGTGTGCGCCTGCCTGGGGCTGCTCTCCGACGGACAGGCGGAGCGGCTCCGTCAGGCGGGCGCCGACGCCTACAACCACAATCTCAACACCTCCGAGGCCACCTACGGGGACATCTGCACCACGCACACCTACGAGGACCGGGTGTCGACCGTCCAACGGGCGCGGGGCGCGGGCCTTTCGCCGTGCTCGGGGCTGATCGCGGGCATGGGCGAGTCGGACGAGGACCTCGTCGACGTGGTCTTCTCGTTGCGCGAACTGGACGCCGACTCGGTGCCCGTCAACTTCCTGCTGCCGTTCGAGGGGACGCCGCTTGCCGATGAGTGGAACATGACGCCGCAGCGGGCGCTGCGCATCCTGGCCATGACGCGCTTCGTCTGCCCCGACGTGGAGGTACGCCTCGCGGCGGGACGCGAGGTGCATCTGCGGTCGCTCCAGCCGCTGGCGCTGTACCTGGCCAACTCCCTCTTCCTGGGCGACTACCTCACCAGCGAGGGGCAGGCGGGGAAGGCCGACCTGGAGATGATCCGGGATGCGGGGTTCGTGGTGGAGGACACCGCGACGACGACGCTGCCAGGACACCGGCGCGGGCAGCGTGCGGACAGCGCGGACGGGACGGACAGCACGAACGGCTCGGACGGGACGGACAGCGCGGAGCGGGTCTCCGCCGGGGGTCTCGCGGGCGGTGAGCCGGCGGTGGCCGGCCGGCCTGAACACCCGCACGAGCGGGTGGCGGTACGGCGGCGCGGCGCGGGGACGGAGCTGCCGCCCAATGCCTGAGCCCACCACCATGACGGCGGGCGGCAGGCGAACCCCCGCACCC
>NZ_JASKYT010000042.1:0-29544 GCF_041028275.1 Streptomyces sp. PU-14G | reverse complement strand
GGCCCGGGCGGGGCCGACGCGGGCGCGGGAGAGGGCGCGGACACCGGGCATGCGGGCAGCGCCCGTGGCACGGACGCGGCCGGTCCGCATGCCGCAGCCGGGGCCGGGGCAGAGGGCGGAGCCGGGTCCGAGGCCGGGTCCGGGGCCGGGGACGAGATCGGGGACCGGATCGGGGACGGGATCGTCGATCCGGACACCGACGAGACGGGGGACGCGGCGCCCTCCGCAGAGGGCGTCGAGGCCGTGGAGGCGGTGGAGGCCATGGAGGCCGTTCTCGACACCGACGGCCCCCTCGGATGGCGACGGGTGCACGGCGCCATCGGCCTCGTCGACCTCGAGGCCCCACCCGAACTGCTCGCCGCCGAGCTGGGCTCCCTGCGGATCTTCGCCGGATACGCGGGCTGGGGCCCCGGGCAGTTGGAGAAGGAGCTGTCCGAGGGCGCCTGGTACGTGGTCGAGTCCGAGCCCGGCGACGTGTCCTCCCCGGCACCCGAACGGCTGTGGCGGTCCGTACTGCGACGGCAGCGCAGCGAGTTGGCGCTGGTCGCGACGTACCCCGACGACCCCTCGCTGAACTGACCGGGGCCCCGTGGCCCGGGGCCCCGAATGCCCGGCGGCACGCCCGGCTCGGAAGGGTCCTGGAGGGGTGACGCGGGTCACCGCCCATGCCTGACGTGTTCCGGTCGCATGAGTACCCTTGGACCGCATGAGCACTCTTGAGCCCGAGCGCGGGACGGGCACCGGCACACTCGTCGAACCGACCCCGCAGACATCGCACGGTGACGGCGATCACGAACGGTTCGCCCACTATGTCCAGAAGGACAAGATCATGGCGAGCGCGATGGACGGCACGCCCGTCGTCGCGCTCTGCGGCAAGGTCTGGGTCCCGGGGCGCGACCCCAAGAAGTACCCGGTCTGCCCCATGTGCAAGGAGATCTACGAGACGATGGGTCCCGGCGGGGACAAGAACGGCAAGGGCGGTAAGGACGGCAAGGGCGGCGGCAAGAAGTAGCCTCCGGCCTGTCAGCGCCGGCTCAGCGCTGAGCGCCCCGCGCCTCGCGCCCGCGCGCGCACCCGCGTAGTGCCCGCGCGTACTCGCACAGTGCCGCAGTCTCAGTCTGCGAAACCGCGCCTCGTCCGCTCCCCTCCGGGGGAGGGCCGGGGCGCGCTGTGCTTTCTCCGTTGCGCACTCTGCGGCTGTGAGCTGTGTGCTGTGTGCTGCGTGCTGTGCGTTCCGTGCTCCGTGTTGCGCGCTGCGCGCTGTGCGCGGAGTGCGGCGGGAGGCGTCCCCGTCCCTGAGAGCGCCTCCCGACACGACGGGACCGATGTTCGGTACCGGAGAGTCCGATGGCGGGCCCGGCGAAAAAGTTCACGGACAGCCCAGAGAAATTTCTCCGGCCCGGAAGCGGCCGTTAGAGGGGCAGCTGACCGGCGTCCTTCCGGCCCCCTCTCACCGGCGCCATGTGTGCGGAAGTCGCTCGGTGAGGCCGTCGCTCCCTGCTACCGTCAGGTTCACGACAGTTACCTGACGCTCAGGAGCCCGCCGTGCAACTGAACCGCCCAGCCGCCACGTTGGCCGCCGCCGCAGTCGCCTCAGCGCTGCTGCTGTCCGGATGTGGCGGTGGTGAGGGCGGTTCGTCGAAGGACGGAAAGATCGAGGGCGCGGGGTCCTCGAAGGACGACACGTCGCCCTCCCCGAGTGGGGGCGACGACTCCGCCAAGGACAAGCCCGCCGACTTCCGCACGTCCGACATCGAGCTGCCCGACGATGTCGAGCTCGTCTTCGACTGGAAGCAACCCTCCGACCCGGCCAAGGCCGCCGCGTTGGACGGCGCGGCGGACTACATGAGGGCGTTGATCCACGGCACGGCGAAGCAGGACCCGGATGACCCGGTGGTGGTGCGGCACGTGGTGCCGTTGCAGACCGCTGGAGAGTACGCAGCGGTGTTGATCAAGGCACACGTCAAGGACGATGTCACCGTCACCGGGAAAGACCGCTACTACCGCGAGAAAGTCGGCGATGTCGTCGACGGGCGGCTCGCCGAGGTCTCCTTCTGCGTGGACCAGTCCGACTTCTTCGCCAAGGAGATCAAGAGCGGAAAGGTCCTGCGTACCGAGGAAGGGCCGGCGGACTACATGCGCTACACGCTGGTGATGCAGAAGCCCGAGAAGTCGTCTTCTCCGTGGAGGGCACGGACCTTCGAGTACGAGGACAAGGCGGTGAAACAGTGCAAAGACTGACCTTCATATCTGGTCTCTGCGTACTGTCGCTCCTCGCTAGTGCTCCACTTGCGCTGGCACGCGATGATCGGCGCAGCAGTAGTAACACCTTCAAGAAGGGTGGCGGCTTCGAGAACGGTGAGGCCGCCGCTGAGGCTCAGGGGAAGCGAACTGTCACCTACTCCGGTGGCGGAGACGGCTCCGGGGGCGGCAACCTCTCCGTTCCCACGGGGAACTGGTCACCGCCGCCGTGCTGGTACGCGCCCACGTACACGCCCAAGGAGCTCAAGGCGAAGGTGGACGACTCCCCGTACTCCCTCACGGGGCGCCAGCCGAACAACGGGAGGCTCAAGCAAGAGGTCGACCAGGACATTCGACACATGTACGAGGATGGCGACTACAAGGACTTCAACCTCAAGAAGCAGGGGGAAGGGACTTTTTGGGCTGCGGTGCCGAATCCGGATGAGCCGGATGCGGCGAAGGCGCAGTCGTGCACGAGGTTGCCGTTCTGGGTGAAGAACGGGGAGCGCCCGGAGGTGGAGAACGCGATCAGCCCGAAGATCCTCTCCAAGCTGGCGTACGCGCGGATCACCGTTCCCGAGACGGAGGTCGAGCTGAACCCGAAGGACCGGCAGACGGTGAATCTGCCCACGTGGGTGTGGCTGGACAAGGGCAGGTACAAGCCGCTGTCGGTCACGGCTTCCGTCGATCTGGGCGCAGGCCAGTCGATCTCGGCGACGACGACCGTGAAGCCGGGTTCCCTCCACTTGTCCCCGGGCACCGAGGAGGCCGTGGTGCACCCGGAGTCCGGTGAGTGCGCGGCTAACGAGGACGGTGGGGTCGGCTCCCCGTACGAGAAGGGTTCGGGGAAGAAGTCGCCGCCGTGCGGGGTGACGTATCAGCGGGCGACGCAGAATGATGCGGGTTATCCGCTCAAGGCGACCCTCACGTGGGAGGCGTCGTGGAAGGGCAGTGGCGGCGAGAGCGACAACGAGCTACCGGACGGCGAGTTCAGCGGCGTGCAGGACGTCACCGTCCAGGAGATCCAGTCCGTGAACTAGCGTCGCGCTTCTTCGATGGCCTTCTCGGTCAGCTCCGGTGACGCACCCGCTCTGAGCCGTTGCGTGAGGTGAACCGACGCAGTTGGTACGGGCTTTGGGGGCTGAGGCGTTCGGATACGCCCAGCGATCACCTGCTCACGCTTGCTACCGTCAGGTTCACGACAGTCACCTGACGCCCGGGAGCCCGCTGTGCGACTCGCCCGCCCCGCCCACCCGTTGGCCGCCGCCACCGTTGCGGCTGTGTTCCTGCTCGCAGGATGCGGGGGAGAAAACGACGGTTCCAAGGGCGACAAGATCGACGGAGCGGGGGGCTCGGCGGACAAGTCCGCGAGCCCGAGCAAGAGTGACGCCCCGGCTGAGGGCGATGCCGCCGACTTCCGCACCTCGGATATCGAGCTTCCCGACGACGTGGAACTCGTCTTCGACTGGAAGCAGCCCTCCGACAAGGAGAAGGCCGCTGCGTTGGATGGGGCGGCGGACTACATGCGAGCCCTGATGCACGGCACGGTGGCGCAGGACCCGAAGGATCCGGTGGTTGGCAAGCACACCGTGCCGCTGCAGACGGCTGAGAAGTTCGCGACGAGACTTATCGAGATGGACGTGAAGGACGGCGTCACTGCGACAGGTGAGGAGCGCTACTACCGCGCAAACATCGGCGAAGTGGTGGATGGCAAGCTCGTTGAAGTCGCTTTCTGTGTGGACCAGTCGAAGTTCTACGACAAAGACGTCGAAACTGGAAAGGTGCGGCGCACCGAAGAAGACGCGTCCAGCTATATGCGCTACACGCTGGTGATGCAGAAACCCAAGGGGGAAGGCCCATGGAAAGCTCGGGGGTTCGAGTTTGAGGGAAAGGCGGTGACGCAATGCAGAGACTGACCTTCAGAACCACTGCTGTCACGGCGCTGTGTGCCTGTGCGGTCCTCGGCTGTGCCACCTCGGCCTGGGCTAACCGCGGGAATCCCTACGGTGCAGGGGAGGTTCTGCAGAAAGGAGGCCTCGACGAGAGCAGCGCTGGGGCTGCTGCTGGGGGAAGCCGCCGTATCACCTACTCGGGCTCAGGGACCGACGACCGAGGCGGCGCGGGCAACCTGTCCGTGCCACATTCGACTAATTGGTCACCGCCCCCGTGCTGGTACGCGCCCACCTACTCGCCGAAGGAGTTGAAGGCGCAGCTTGAGGACTCGCCGTTTTCGGTGACGGGGCGGACGCCTGACAACGGGGGTATGAAGCAGGAGACGGATACGGCGATCTGGGATCGCTACACGAAGGGGAAGTACAAGGACTTCAACCTGGACAAGCAGGGGGAGGGGACTTTCTGGGCTGCGGTGCCGAATCCGGATGAGCCGGATGCGGCGAAGGCGCAGTCGTGCACGAGGTTGCCGTTCTGGGTGGAGAACGGGGAGCGTCCGGACGTGGAGAACGCGATCAGCCCGAAGATCCTCTCCAAGCTCGCCTACGCGCGGATCACCGTTCCCGAGACGGAGGTCGAACTGAACCCGAAGGACCGGCAGACGGTGAACCTGCCGACGTGGGTGTGGCTGGACAAGGGCAGGTACAAGCCGCTGTCTGTCACGGCTTCCGTCGACTTGGGCGGGGGCGTGAAGATCTCGGCGACGACGACGGTGAAGCCTGAGTCGTTGGCGTTGTCCGCGGGGACGGAGGATGCGAGGTTGCATCCGGGGTCGGGGGAGTGCCCGGTGAGTGAGGACGGGGGAATCGGGAGCCCGTATGAGAAGGGGTCGGGAAAGAAGACGCCGCCGTGCGGGGTGACGTATCTGCGGGCGACGCAGGACGGTGGCGGCGGCTACCCGTTGAAGGCGACGCTGACCTGGGACGCTTCGTGGGAGGGTACCGGCGGGGCCGGTGACGACGACCTGCCGGACGGCCGGTTCGGCGGCACGCAGAACGTGACCGTCCAGGAGATCCAGTCCATCAACTGAGGCCCGAGCGTGGGGCGGACGGCGTCGCGGTCGTCGCGTCCGGCAGGGAACGAATTCTCAGTTCGGGCCGTCCCACGGGGCCCAGTCGAGGGCCTCGCGCCAGCCCGGCCGGTCGAACGCCCAGGCCTGGAGGACGCCTGCCACCGGCTCGGGGCGGAGGATCTCCGGTTGGGCCGGTACGTGGGCCTGGAAGTGGTGTTCGGGGCCGCCCTCGCGGTATTCCACCCGGTAGCTGAAGTCGTCGTTGAGGTGGACCTGCATGTAGTGGTGGCCTGCGGGTTCCCTCCCCGGACGCTCGACGACGACGAACCGGAACCGCAGGTTCATGTCGGCCAGAAGGTCGTGGAGTTGGTCTTCGGAGGGGTCGTCCCAGACCGTGCCGTCCCACTCGGTCGCCCGCAGCGCTGGCGCCGGCGCCGGCGCAGATGCCGGTTCCGGTGCCGAACCCAGTGCCGGCTCCGGTTCCGATTCCGGCTCCAGTTCCGGTGCCGGCACCGGCACCGGTGTCGGTTTCGACGGCGGTATCGGGGGCGGGGTCGGTGTCGTCATGACGGGTGAGCCTACCGGCGGCTCACGAGACGTCGGGCGGCGTGTGGCGCGCGGAGGCGCCGCCGGCTCCGGGCGCCGCGCAGGCGGCGGTGCCGCCGGGCAGGCGGTGCCGGTTCGCGGCGACGAGGCGGTAGAGGCCGGCCGCGGCCCACCGAAGCGGCGGCAGAGTCAGCACGGCGCCCGCCACCGTCCAGGCGCCGCCCGCGCTCAGCAGGGCTTTCGCGACAGCCTGCGCGCCCCCGTGGACCGCGCCCGTCGGTGTCACCCACAGCACCTCGTAGGCGGCGCGCTCGCGCGTGACGCCCAGGCGTGCGAGGTCCGCGTACTGCCACGGCACCGTCGCGCAGCGCGGCCGGACGAGCCGCTCTGAGAGGCGCACCGCCGTGGTGCAGAAGCCGCAGTCTCCGTCGTAGACCAGTACGGGTCGGGTCGGCATGTTCTCGATTGTCGCTCCGCACGGGGGTCCGCGCTGACAGACTCGGATCATGAAGGTGTACATCAGTGCGGACATGGAGGGCGTCACGGGCCTGGTCGGCGCCGACGACGTGCAGATGGGCGGCCGGGACTACGAGCGCGGGCGCGTGATGATGACGCAGGACGTCAACGCGGCCATCAGGGGTGCCCTGACCGGCGGTGCGGGCGAGATCGTCGTCAACGACACACACAGCACGATGCGCAACCTGCTCGTGGAGGACCTGCATCCGGCGGCCTCCCTGGTGCGCGGCAAGCCGAAGCCGATGGGCATGCTCCAGGACCTGGACGACTCGTTCGACGCCGTGGTGTGCGTCGGCTACCACGCGCGGGCGGGCGCACTGGGCGTCCTCAGCCACAGCTACATGGGGCACGAGATCGAGGACATGTGGCTCGACGACGCGCGGGCGATGGGCGAGATCGGCTTCTCGTACGCGACGGCCACCGCGATCGGTGTGCCCGTGGTGGCGCTCTCGGGCTGTGACGTGGCGTGCGAGGAGGTGAAGGAGTGGGACGCCCACGTCCATGCGGCGCCGGTGAAGTACGCCCGCGACCGCTTCGCCGCACGGCTGCGCCCGGCTCAGGAGGCGCGTGACGCCATCGAGGAGGCGGCGGCGGAGGGTGTGCGCGGCGCCGCGTCCCGCACCCGCATGGTGCCCGACACGACGGAGCACGCTCTCGCCGTGCGCTGGCAGTCGGCTTCGGTCGCCCAGCAACTGGAGGGCGTGCCCGGGGTGGCGCGTACGGATGACCGTACGGTACTGGTGCGGGGCGAGCTGCCTGCCCTCTTCCGGCTCTTCGGGGTCTTCCAGCAGGTCGCGGCCTCCCTCACGGGGCAGGCACCGTACTGCTGAGCAGCCGCCCGGCTCCCTGCCCCGCCGGAGGCCAGGACGCCGGGCCGCCATTCCCCTCGGATCAGCCCCTCGGATCAGCCTCTCGGGTCAGTCCCTCGGATCGAGCCCTCGAATCAGTCCCCCTCGGAGCGGAACGGGATGGTCAGCCAGGGGCTCTCCGGCTCCGTGGTGAGCAGGCGGTGTCCGGTCAGCGTCTCCTCGTAGAAGGGGCCGAACTCCTCGTCGTCGAAGTGGAGGCAGCGGCCGAGCGCGTACCCCGCGGAGAAGTCCTCCCACGAGCGGTACGCGGCGGTGCTCACGCGCCCCGCGCGCAGCACGGCCTCCTCCGCCTCGTCCAGGGTGCAAAAGCGTGCGCCCAGCCCGAAGCGGGCCATGTTCGAGGCGCGGCCGTAGTCCCAGGCGGCGACGGAGCGGACGAACCGGCCCTCCGGCAGCAACCCGTCGGCGCGGAAGCGCGCCTCGTACCTGGTGATGCGCCCGATGAGCCGCTTGACGCCCTCGACCTGCGCCTCCATCTCCTCCTCGGACGGGCCCTCCGTACGGGTGACGCCCTCCGAAGTGAGCTCCACGCGGGCGGTGGGCACCCGGCTGCGCAGCACCCGTTCGGTGGCCTGCCGCCAGTGACCGGTCTCCACCTGGCCGCCGAAGTCCTGCGCCAGACTGTGCCGCACCCCCAGTGTGAACTCCCACACCGGGCTGCTCATCTCCGCGGTGAGCAGGTCCTCCTGGTGGCGCTGCCACGTCTCCCGCGTCGTGACGCCCCACCAGCGGTCCAGGAGGCGCCGTTCGTCGGTGTAGCCGTGACCGTGACCGAGAGCGTTCCAGTACCTGCCGTTCTTCACCGACATCAGCGCCCCGCACGCCAGTCCGCGTGCGACCGCGCCGGTGCGCGGTCCGCCGACCCACAGGGTGCGCAGGGTCTCGTGCGCAGGGGTGCGCGCGTGCGTGACGTTGTCCGCGTGGTGCTGCCACAGTGCGCGGAAACCCGGCCCTGACGGGAAGTACGCCTCACAGGGCGAGCCCGGGTTGACCGCCAGCCACGGCGGGTCGGTCGCCTCCCAGCCGCGCGCGAACCAGCCCAGGCTCTGCGAGAAGAAGACCGGGTTGTCGATCGGGGCCGGAAGCATGGCCTCCGTGTAGACGGGGGTGCACCAGGCCTGGATCTCGGGACGCCACACCGGGGTGATGGCGACCCGCCCCGGATTCGCCTCCAGCCAGCCGCGCGGGGCCGCGTGGTACAGCGACTCGCCGGCCAGCACGTCCAGGTAGGCGGCCCAGTCGTGCCGCGACTTCGCCTCGTACAGCCGTCGTTCTACGTCGCTGGGTATCTCCTGCCACGCCGCCGCCCGAGTCCCCGGGTGGTCCGGGGACTCGGGGTGGGTGGCCGCTGCCCCGGCGGCCCCGCCGCCGCCCGTGGCCTTGGCAACGTCCGGCCCCGCGACCTCCCCGGCCGCCCCCCGCTTCCCCCCCCCCCCCCCCCCCCCCCCCCCCCCCCCCCCCCCCCCCCCCCCCCCCCCCCCCCCCCCCCCGCTTCCACATCCGATGACCTCGCAACCTCGCAGTCGTGTCCCGCTTCGCCGCTTCCCGCGTGCGTCCGTCGTGCTGTGGCGCCCGTACCCGACGCCGTGCCTCGCGCCATCGGGCTGTCAGAACAGCCGACTGCAGAGGGGGACGACGTAGACGAGCGCCAGGAAGGCGATGACCGCCCCGATGACGATCCGCTTCCTGGCCGCTGCCGCACGCTGCGCGTCCGCCGGCCCGCGCGGCGGCGCCCACCCGGCCCCCGGATGCGCCCCGTACGGATTGGGTGGCGGGGTCGGCAGACGCGGAGACCGCAGGGCCATGGGGCGGTGTCCTCCGTAGGGACGGCGAGGAGGTCGGGACTGCCATGCATTCTGACCCTCTGTGACGCTCAGGTCAACGCACGGTCAGTCAAAACAGCCGCCGCTGGTGGCGTGGGCTCCCCGGGGCGCTCGGGGTGCGGGTACACGGCGTGGCTCGGGCTCGGTTGCGCGCCCGATATCCGTTGCCTTCTCAGCGGGGCATGGATCGAGCGAGCTCGGTTGTGTGCTCCGTCCAGAATTTTCGGGTTCCGCTGCCCAGAGCCAGGAGCTTCCCGGTGTTGCCACCTCTATCGAGAAGCACCCAGCAGACGCCGATGAACCCTTCCAGCAAAGCCGACAACGGTCCGTGATCAAACCCTTCGTGTTTTCTCGTCAGGGCTACCACAAAGTCGGGGAAGAGCGTGGGGTCCAATACGCACTCATCGTCCACGATGGGCGGGACCCCTGAGTCGATGTCCAATACGGATGACATGGCCCACGCCTGCTGGGTGAAGAGTTGTGCAACACGATTCGCAGGATTCCAGACATCCGTTTCGGCTATCGTGAAAAAGCAGCTCACCGTTCCCACCTGACCTTTACTTCCACGCCCGGGTTGGCCGCCTTCCAGGATTCTACAGCGGTTTCGACGGCGTTCTGGAAGGCGGGTGTTGCGCCAGGTGCTGTGAAGTGGAGCCCAAGGGGAGCATCTTCCCAGTCCTCAAGGTGCGACCTGGCGCGGAGATAGGAATCGAGTTTTTGTTGGGATCGTCGACAATGAGCTCTTTCCAACCTCCCGTCAGGCTGGAAAGAGCTCACTGCACAGGGATTAACGACTCAGGACACGCGATCCCGCGCTTCCGCCTCCGCTATAAAGCTATCCAGCCGCGACCTTGCTCCGACTAGCTTATGAATGCAGCTGTCCACGATGTCGCGCTGCTTGTGAAGCATTGCTGTTGCCTGGGATTCTTTTTGATGAGGCATTTTCTTGCAATGCTGCTTGATCTCGCCGATTTCCCGAGTCGAAAGACCCACAGACAAGAGCGCTTGAATCAAGTGCACTTGAGCGACATCCGCCGAATCATAGAGGCGATGCCCGCCAGGACCTCGACGCACCTCAAGCAGCCCTGTCTCGCCGTAGTAGCGCAAGGAGCGCACGCTGGCGCCCGTGAGCTCCGAGAGCCTTCCGATACGCACCCCGACCTCCATGTGGCCTACATCACATATTTCACGCTTGAATCTCACATCATGTGAGATTCTAGGCTATTTTACATGACTGCTAAAAAGCTGGAAGGCGCCGAACTCCACTCCAGAATTGTCGAGACGCGCTACGGGCGGGTAGCGCTCTTCGACACCGATCCGAACGGTCGAGCCTCAGCAGTTCCGCTCTTGTTCGTCCACGGAAACTCCGTCTCGCGGAAGATGTTTCGAGCGCAGCTCACAGACGACGCTATGCAGCGACGTATGCTGGCGGCGGACCTGCTTGGCCATGGCGACTCAGACGACGCATCCGAACCCTCCCTCGCCTATACCCACCAGGGATATGCGGACACCCTCATCGAGGTGCTGCATTCTCTAGGTGTCGAACGCGTCATTGTCGTTGGCTGGTCCCTCGGCGGATACGTTGGATATGAACTTGTGCACAAGTTTCCGGGGGCGGTGGCGCTCGTCACGACGGGAACGCCTCCGGTGAACGATCAGACCCTCCCCCAGGGATTCCTCGACAACCCCACGTTCGAATATATCGGCCAGGAGGTGTTGAGCCCCGAGCAGGCAACGGAAATGGCCGAGCAGTCTACAGTCATCCCTGCGTCAGCCACAGTTCGCGCAGACGTCAGCAGGGCGGACGGGCGTGCACGCAAGCGAATGTTCGAATCCGTATTGGCTGGCGATGGCGTAGACAAGAGGCAACTTGCACTTACGCCTCCAGTTCCGCTTGCGATGATTGACGGTGCCGACGATCCGTTCGTCAACCAGCAGTACGTGGATTCTTTGCCGTTCACCTCACTCTGGCGCTCGGCCGTGGTCCGTATTTCCGGTGCCCATCACGCCGCCTTTGCCGAGGAGCCCGCTCGCTTCAACGAGCTGGTGCGTGCGTTCTTGTCCGATCACGAGCTCTGAGTAGCGATTTCAGATCCAGAGGTGCGGTCGTAACCTCCGTCCGGCCATGGTCAGGGGGCTAGGGCCGTAATCTGCCCCATCGAAGGTTGGAACTTGATACCAGGAATCAAGTTCCGACCTTCTTGTTGATTCGAGTTGCCCGCGAACCTCCGCAATGATTCAGGCACGGCCAACGGCACAAGGATTTTCCGTCCTTCTTTGACACGTCCGCAGCGGCCTCAGAAGCACACAGAGCACTGAAACCCGGCGCAGTGATCATCATCTCGGCAGGCAACGGTATTCTGTGTACTCTTCGAGGTTGCGTTGTACCAGGACTGATCCCCCCGGAACCGACCTCGTCGATCTCTATCGCGGGATGGACACAGCCAGAGCTTGATCAAGTTCCATGACTGAGCCCTTTCGACCCTGATCAGGTGGCGAGTTCGAGGGCGACGACGGCCCGGACGACGGCGGTGATCCGGGTGGTGCTGCAACGGAGCTTCCGCAGAAGCCGCCAGCATTTGAGGGTGGCCATGGCGCGTTCGCCGAGACTGCGGATCTTGGCGTGGTCGCGGTTGTGACGACGACGCCAGCCGCGCAGATTCTTGCCCCGGAACGGCACGCGGACAGCAGGGCCCGTGCCCTGATACGCCTACTCAGCCCAGCACTCGATGTCGTCAGCGGCGAGAGCGGCGAGAATGCAGTCTGCGGTCACATCGTGCACGGCTCCGGGTAGCACGTCCGAGGCCCACATCAGACGGCCGGTTGGATCCGCGAGGACCTGCACGTTCATCCCGTGGTGCTTCTTCTTCAGCCAGTAGTACGGGCGGTCGGCGGTGATGCGGTCGTTCGGCAGCACGGTGCCGTCGAGGATCACGTACGCCTTCTTCCGCACCGTCCTCATGGCCTGTTCCAGCGTGGGCGCCCGAGCGGCCAGGAGGTCTACGGCCTCGGGTATGTACCGGTAGACCGCAGCGATCCCGATAGCAAACCCCACTGCAAGGCGGCCGTAGGTGTCGCCGCAGCGCAGGTGGGCCAGGACGAGCAGGGCCTGTCGGCCACAGGTCAGGCGACGCCACCGGGAGCCGATGCGACGGCGGTGGCCTGCGAGAAGGACGGATAGGTGCTGCAGAGTGCGGCTGGACAGATCGATGCCGGACGGGTAGAAAAACACGCGAAAGCTCCTGACAGACTGGTGATCTTGGTCGTGAACCCGTCTACCAGGGGCTTTCTTCATGTCCACTGCTGGGGTCGCCTGTCCAACCTTCCGTCAGGTTGGAAAAAGCTCACTCATCGCCCCTGTCGGGGAGCGCATCGCCGTTCCAGTCGATTGTCCACTGGTTCTCGTCGAATAGTTGCTGGAGTGCTGCGTGGTCCTCCACCCAAACGTCTTCGCCGTTGAGGGTGAAGTGGTAATCCTCGGCGGTCAAGACCAGGTAACTTGGTGGATCTTCTGGCCGAAGCTCCTTGACCTCCAGAAAATGCCCCTTGTTACGGCCTGAAACGATCCTTCCGATGATCCCGATCTCAATCATTGTGCTGTTTCCTCCGAGTTACGGGCCGGACCATCGCACATGGTTGTTAACAATTGGCTGCTTGTCGCCGGCGTGCTGGAACATCTCAAAATGCACGTGAGGGAAGTGTGGCCAGTGAGGTTTTCTCAGCGGAGATCATTTCCAGTGCACGTTGAGGACGAGTGCCGCGCGGGCTATGTCGCCGATTCTGCTGGGGCTGAGGGTGACGTGCTTGAGGGTTCGCCAGCGTTCCTTCAGTTCCGCTGCGGTCCGCTCGCCGCGCGCCCTCACGTGTCTGATCAGCGCATTCGTGGCGCGGGTTCCTCGGTCCAAGGCGGTCTCGGAGCGACCTTTGGGGCGGCGGACGGGCACGTGAATGCCGATGCCGGCGCCGATGTAGCCCTTGTCGGCGAGCGTGGGAAGCCCGTCGGCGGCGGCCTTGTACAGCGCGGGCAGCACGTGGATACGGGCCGCGGTGATGTCCGGGGTGGAGCCGGGCTCGACATCGGAGACCCACAGCGGGGCGCCGTCCGGCGCGGCCAGGAACTGAACGTTGCCGCCGAAGCTCTTGTGCTTCTGGGAGAACCACAGGTCGTTGCCATTCTCCCGGACCCCGGCCAGCCGATCTCAGGCGATCAGTGTGCCGTCCAGCACCACGTGTGTCATCCCCTCGGCGAGGCAGATGTCCAACACCTCGCGCAGGTCAGGAGCTTGGGCGGCAAGCACGCCGATGCCCTCATGGAGGTAACGGTAGCCAGTGGCCTGCGGGATCCCGGCGTCCCGGGCCAGGCAGTGCACGCAGCCGTGTTCTCGGAACCAGCGCAGCACCAGTACCGCCTGGCGGAACGGGCCCAGGGCGGGCACCAGTACCGCCTGGCGGAACGGGCCCAGGGCGCGAGAGCCCCTCGGCGTGCCGATCCTGCGCCGGTGGGCGGCCAGCAGCCGGGCGAGGAATTCGACGACGTGGCGTGGGACGTCGAGCGCGGCAGCATAGGTGACCAACGTGAAGCCCCTGGTTCGGGCGGACATGATCTTGGCACACCAGTCCTACCAAGGCATCACGCCTGCCCGGCCTCGTGGCTCTTACCCACTGGCGGAGCCTCAGTGGGTAAGAGCCACGCTGGGCTCAGCCCCAGGACTTGCCGGCCGGTTCCTTGATGGTGCGGTTGATCCGGTTGAAGAAGTTGGTCAGCGCGATCTCCAGGTTGATCGCGCCGATCTGCTCCTCGGTGAAGTGGGCGTTGGCCTCTTCCCAGATCTCGTCGGTGACGCCCGGTGCACCGTCCTGCAGCCGGGTGGCGGCCTCGGCCAGCGCCAGTGCCGCGCGTTCCGCATCGGTGTAGAACGGCGCCTCGCGCCACGCTGCGACGTTGTGCAGCCGCTCGTCGGTGTCACCGGTCTTCTTCCCTCCGACGACACTGGCGTAGACGCACGCCGAGCAGCTGTTGATCTGGCTGGCGCGCAGGTGGACCAGCGCGAGCAGCTTCGGGTCGACACCGCCGGCGGCGATCGCCTTCTGGAGGTGCTGGATCGCGGTCCACACATCGGGGTTGTTCGTGTTCTTGTTCTTGAGCCGGTTTTCCATGGGGGAGTGCTCTCCTTCATCGGGTTACGTTGCGGCGCCTGTGTGCGTCATCCCTATGACGGAGCAGCTTCCACGGAGGTAACACCATGGCCGGCACCCATCCCACGGACCCGATCGCCGAAGCCTTCGAGTCCTAGCGTGACCGGCTGCGCGCCGTCGCCTACCGCATGCTCGGATCACATGCCGATGCGGAAGACGTGGTCCAAGAGGCGTGGCTGCGTCTGTCCCGCCAGGACGCCGACACCATCGATAACCTCGGCGGCTGGCTGACCACCGTGGTCGGCCGCATCAGCCTCGATGTCCTGCGGTCAGGCCGAACGCGCCCGGAAGTCTCCTTCGACGACCAGCTACCCGAATTCACCGTGACACTCGACGACGCTCCCGCTCCGGAAGACCTCGCGACAATCGGGGACTCCGTCGGCCTCGCGCTCCTCACGGTCCTCGACTCGCTGCGCCCGGACGAACGACTGGCGTTCGTGCTGCACGACATGTTCGCCGTGCCCCACGGGGAGATCGGCACTATTCTCGGCAAATCCGCCGACGCGACCAAAATGCTCGCCAGCCGCGCCCGCAGGAAAGTACAGACAGCCCAGCAGCCGGCAAGCGCCGGACGACAACGACGCGAGGTGGCGCACGCCTTCCTGGCCGCGGCCCGCGAGGGCCGCTTCGATCAGTTGCTACAGGTTCTCCATCCCGAAGTGAAGTTCACCGTCCACACCCCGAACGGTACGTTCGTCACGCTCGGAGCCACCGAAGTCGCCACCCGCGCGCGAGTGGCTGGCAGCGCCGCACGAGGACATGCGGCAAGCATCAACGGACGCCCCGGCGTCATCTCCTGGAGCGAGGATGGCACCCCGCTTTCCCTCCTCGTCTTCACCGTCGCCGACAGCCACATAACCGAGATCACCGCCGTGGTCGACCCGGCCAAGCTCGCGCTCATGGACCTGCCGGACCCGGTGTGACTCCCTACCGGCGAAGGCCGCGCAGACTCGAAGTGGGCCACGCCTGGTCCACAGAGACGTTGAACTTAGCCTCTGAGAAAACCTCACTCGCTTAGAAGTGAGGCGTGAGTATGGCGGCATACCTGCACTGCCCACTCGACCTGCGATCGGCCCGAAGCGCGAAGAGCGCGGTGATCCCACTCATCCTCGACCTCTTACGGGAGAGACGGATTGAAAATGTCGTAGATGTCATGGGTGTCAAAGCTCAATCGCGCGGTAGGTCAGAGCTTTGTCGACTACCTCTTCAGCCGTCAACTTAGGATAGTGGTAGTAGATCAGGTTGGTTACGTACGGGTGCAAGATGCTGGTCTGGAGATCCTCGACAAGGCGATCTTCCTCCCCTTCTGGAAGGTCTGCATCGATGAGTCGTTGCACCATGCGGATCAGATCTTCTCGTGACTTTCTCGGAGTTGTCGACAAAACCGTTCTCTTACCTTATCGCCTTACTGGATCCGGCCCTTTCTGAAAGTATTGACGAGATCCGTCAGTTCCGTCGATCGAAGCCTGGGGGTCCATGGCTGAGCGGTGTGAGAAGGGGGTCTCGTACGAGGATAAAGAGACGGCTTTCCACCGCAGGCTGGGACAGCGCGCTCGTGTGCCACGAGTCACCGATCGCTGTCGTTACCCATGAACGAAACGACCGCCTCAATGAATTCTTGTGGCGGTAGATAGTTGTGTTCAGTGACGTAGTGGAGCACCAGATTCGGGGCGATCAACAGCCTGCGCCCCTGCGAGGCGACTCTGATCTCTCCGTTTCCAAGGGGAAAATTTTTCGAGTCCAGGCGAACAGTCACAGGGTATTCGAAGTTCTCCCGCGTGTGTCCCAGGCGGCAGGCTTGGTAGCCCCTCATGCGATTGCAGGAGTGGTTTACGCACAGCTCCTGCAAGCCCTCGCGAAATGTGTCGGAAGTTTCTCCCTTCGTGAATTCTATCTCTGGTCCTAGCCATCCGATGTTGAAGGCTTTGCATCCTTCCGGGACGGTATTTGCTGCCGTGTACTCGGTCAGGTCTCGTTGCGTCGGCATGTCCCTCTACTTTTTTCTTAATCCAATAGCAGTGGGTCCACCACTTCGCGGCAGGCGGCCCAGTGAACCCTACCCATGTGTGGCTGAAGTATATCCGAGAGGCGCGTATTGTCCGTTACGGTGACGTTTCTTGGGGTTCCCAGAATGTTCAGTCCGTCGGGCGGAGAGAGTATGTAGTCCTCGACCTTGCTGCCTGGTTTGTATACCACTTCCGGTGTGGGATTTCCGGTTTCAATCAAATTCCCCAGCTCATCGGAGATGCTCTGGCCGTGTCTGGAGTACATGGCGATCTCGGTCCCGTACGGAACCACCGTGACGGATGGGTCCCCCTTGAGAATTGCGCCATGCCCGCTGAGTACGAGTTCATTGTCTGGTCGACCGAGATCTCTTACGTCCTGTGCGATCCCGTCTCCGTCGACCGAAAAGCCCGGAGCCCCGCCCTTCGGGCACAGGCCCAGCGGGTCAATGGCTCTCGTCGGGTTGTGCACGTACCCGAGTGGATTCGGCGCAGGTCCGAGGCCCAGTGGGTCAGGGGACAGATAACGCGCTGTCTCGGGGTCGTAGTGGCGGAAATAGTTGTAGTGGAGGGCGGTTTCGGGGTCGAAGTATTGGCCGGGGAAGCGGAGGGGGGTGTAGGCGGTGGCGTCGGTGTTCCAGGTGGTGGTGCCCCAGAGGGTCTGGTGGGTGCGCCAGGCCGTTTCGCCGGAGTCGGTGACCAGGGCTGTGGGGGTGCCGATGAGGTCGGTGACGATGGCGAAGAAGCGGGTGTCGATCTCCCGTTGGGACAGCGGGTCCGTGATCCGTTCGGTCTGGGAGACCGGGTGGAGTCCCTGGTGGTTCCAGGTGAGGGTGACCGGGTGGGGGGTGGSSCCCGTGGTGGTCTGTTCGACGAGGGTGGGGCCGTCCCAGGTGAAGTCCACCCGTTCCGTGGGGGACTGCTTGGTCACGCGGCGGCCCAGTGGGTCGTAGGTGTAGTGCCACTGGGTGCCGTCCGGGGTGGTGACCCGGGTCAGGCGGTCCTCCGCGTCCCAGGTGTAGTGCCAGGTGTCGGGCCGGCGGGAGAGGTTCTTCTTGTGGCGGAGCACGATGCGGCCCGCCGCGTCGTGCTCGTAATGCAGGCGGCCCGCCGTGCGGATGCGGGTGCCGGTGTAGGTGCGGGGGCCTTGGGCCCCGGGAGCGGCGTGGGCTTGGGGCCAGGTGGCCGCGGTCTGGTTGCCCGCCTCGTCGTAGGCGTAGGTTTCCTGCCAGTCGCGGGCGGTCACGCGGGTGACCCGCCCGCCCGCGTCGAGGGTGAAGTGGCTGGTGCCGTCGCGGGAGTCGTCGACGGCTGTCAGGTGGCCGTCGGGGCGGTAGGTGTAGGAGCGGTTCCAGAGGGTGTCCGCCGCGGGGCCGGTCAGGGACTGTTCCGTCAGCCGGCCGGCCGGGTCCCAGGACCAGGCCAGGGAGGCGCGCCCGTTGATGTCCCGGCGCTGCTCGCGGCCCGCCTCGTCGTACGTCGAGGCCAGCGTGTGGCCGTCCACCGTGAGTGTCGTGCGGTGGCCTGCCGCGTCGTACGTGTAGCGGGTGACCGAGCCCGTGGGGGTCGTGCGCCGCAGTGGTCGGCCCGCGGCGTCGTAGGTGTACGTGAGGGCCTGCCCGCCCACGACTTCCGTCTTCATCCGCCCTGCCCGGTCGTACTGGCGCAGCAGTTCGGTGTCCGGGTTGCGGGCGTGGGTGAGGCGGCCCGCCGAGTCGTAGGCGTAGGTCGTGACGGTGCCCGCCGCGTCCTTGGCCGTCAGGCGGCCGAGGGCGTCGCGTTCGTAGGTGATGAGGTCGCCCAGCGGGGTGCTGCGGCTTGTCAGTTGGCCCGCCGGGTCGAGCGTGTAGCGCCGAGTGCGGCCGTCGAAGTCGGTCTCGGCGACCAGGCGGTCGGCGCCGTCGTAGTCGTAGGTCCAGGTCAGGCCCTGGGGGTTGGTCACCTGGCGCAGCCGCAGGCGGGTGTCGTGGGTGAAGGTGTAGCGGACGCCGTCGGGGCCTGTGCGGGCCGCGAGCAGGTCGAAGTGGGTGTACTCGTAGACCGTCTCGCCGCCCGCGGCGTCGAGGTGCCGGGTGCAGTTGCCCTCGCCGTCCCATTCCCAGCGTTCGGTGGCGCCGTCGGGTGCGGTGCGGCGGGACAGGCGGCCCTCGACGGTCCATGCCAGGTGTGTCGTGTCGCCGAGGGGGCCTACGACGGCTGTCGGGCGGCCGAAGGCGTCGCGGCGGTAGGTCGTCAGGGCGCCGCGCGGGTCGGTGATCTCGACCGGCAGGCCTGCCGCGTCGCAGCGGATCCGGGTGGTCTGCCCCGACGCGTTGGTCACGGAGGTCGGCCGGCCGAAGGCGTCGTAGGTGTAGCGGGTCGTCGCGCCTGTCGGGTCGGTGGTGGCGGTGCGGTTTCCGCGCGCGTCGTACGCGTGCCGCCACACCGCACCGTCCGGCTCGGTCACCTCGACGGGGAGCCCGAGGGCGTTGTGTGAGAGCGTGAGCGCGCTGCCGTCGGGGCGGACGGCGCGGACGACGCGGCCCGCGTCGTCCCGCTCCAGCCGGGTCGTGTGGCCGAGGGGGTCGGTCTGTGACAGCACGCGGTGGTGCGCGTCGCGTTCGACGCGGGTGGTGGCGCCGGTCGGGTCGGTGACGGCGACGACCTGGTTGCGGGGGTTCACCAGGTAGTACGTGCGGTGGCCGAGGGAGTTGGTCACCTTCGTCACGCGGTGGCCGGTCGCCGGGTCCGGCGGGCTGTGGTCGAAGGCCGCGTGCATGTGGCCTTCGACGCCGGACTGCCACACGCAGCGGTCCTGTGCGTCGTAGACGTACTCGTAGTGCGAGTCGTTGGTGTCCGTCCAGGAGACGATGCGGGCGGCCTCGTCGTAACCGAAGCGCAGGGCGTCACCGGTCGAGCCGGTGACGTCGGTGAGGTTGCCGCGCGGGTCGTAGCCGAAGCGGACGATCTCCTGGTCGCCCCCGTCTGGCGCCGCGCCGCGCAGGTGCAGCGCGGTCACCCGGCGCCACCTCGTGTCCGTCTCGACGCGCAGGTGGTAGCCGCCGGAGTGGACGAGGGCGAGCGGAGTGCCCTCCTCGTCGTACTCGAACGTGATGCGGTTGCCGTTGCGGTCCGACATCTCCGCGAGCAGGGCGACGCCCGCCCGGTCGGCCAGGTCGGCCGGGGGCGCGAAGAAGCGGGTCAGCCCGGTGTCGGGGTCGTGCAGGGCGAAGTCGCCGTCAGGGCGCAGCTCCAGTGGCCACTGCGGTCCCTTGGCCGGAAGCACCGGATCGCCGTCGGGTTCCGGGCGCGGATAGGCCACCAGGAGGCTGTTCTCTCCGTGCAGGACCACGCCCTGTTCGTCGGCCTCCAGCCGCTGGTCGACGGTGCTGGACCAAGTGGGCCCGAACCAGCGGCCTGCGCGATACGACGACTCGAAGTGGCGGCGGAAGGCCAGCGGCAGCACCCCGGGGAGCATCAGGTCGGTCTGCGGCAGCAGCATCCGTCCTGTGGCGAAGTCGACCGGGTCCTCGCCGCAGGGCCGGTCGCCGTCCGGGCGGCTGGCGTTGTCCGGCTCGTGCTCCAGCGACTCACGCCCCGGGTGGTCGGGCTCGTGGCCCGGCTTCGGTGGGTGTGCCGGCTTGGGCGGGTGTGCCGGCATGGGCGGGTGCGCGGGCTGGGGCGGGTGCGCTGGTTCGGGCACGCGGCTGAGGCGGGACGCCTTCGCGGCCGTACTCGCGGCCCTGCCGCCACCCCCTGTGAGGGCGTCGAGCGCCGCGCCTCCGAAGAACTCCTCCGGGTCGTCCAGGAAGCTGCGGTACGCCTGCTTCAGGGCGCTGTCCGGGTGCGCCGCGAGGTTCTTCATCCCGGCGGACGTGCTGTTGAGGTTGGTGGCGTAGTCGTCCGGGTTGAGGAGGTTGTGGCCGTTGATCGGACTCATGCCCTTGGTGAAGTTGAGCATGTCGGTGCCCGCACCGAGGAATCCGCCCGCCCGGTGCTCCATGGCCAGCAGCCCTCCCTTGAAACCGCTGCGTGCCTGGTTGAGGTAGGAGGGCTTGGGCGGGGCGGCGTCACGGGCGGCGCGCATCAGCGTGTTGGCGGCCCGCGCCGCCTCGTCCCGCTGCCGGCGCGCTTCCCTCAGCTTCTCGCGCGCCTCGTCCTTCTTCGCCTCGCCGGGGTCCTTGGTGGGGGGTTTGTCCGGCAGGGATCCGGGGACGCGGTCCTTCTTCGGCGTGTCCTTGTACGCCTTGAGGGCGTCTTCGTAGAACGAGACCTTCGCGGTGTGCGCCGAGGAGGCGGCCTTGCCCTCGTTGTACAGCTTGATGGCGCGCCTGGCCTCGCCCTGGGCCCAGCGCACGGTTTTGGCGAAGTCGTTCAGTGCGTCCTTGGCCTTCTCGCAGGCGTCGGCTGCCGTGAACCACCTGGCGGGCTGCACCTCGACCGTGCTGCGGAAGGCGTCGGCGGCCTTTCCCCGCAGGTGGTCGGAGTCCAGGCCGCGCAGACCTCGGCCGACCCGGTCGAACGCCGTGTGGAAGTCGCGCAGATGGTCGGCCGTGGACTCCAGCGTGGAGGGCGAGCCGTGGACGAGCTTGTTCGCCTCCTCGGTCTCGCCCAGCTCCCGTTCGTGGACGTCCCCGCCGGTCTGGTTGGTGACGGCGTCGCCCGCGTCCCGTACGAAACGGGCGCCCGGCTTCCAGCCCCACTTGTCCAGCTGGTCGGCCAGCAGGTCGGACCCCGAGCCGACCGCCTCGCCGCCCGCCTCGACGACGCTCTCGACCTTGTTCTTGACCGGGTCGGGTACGAAGTCGTTGTAGGCGTCCTTCCCCGCGTCGGTGGCCGCGTTGACCAGGTCCCCGATGCCCATCAGCCGGTCTCACCGCCTGCGCCCGGCTTGCCGCCCGCGCCCTGCTCGCCGCCTGCGCCCGGCTCGCCGTCCACCTGGCCGGTGGACATGTCCCAGAACCCGGCCTTGTCGAGTCCGTCCTCCGACGCGTAGGGATTGCCCATCGGGTTCACCGCGTTCACGGCGCCCTTGATCTTCACCGAGCGGTAGCGGTCCTCCTCCCAGGTCATCCCGGCGGCCAGGCCCAGCCCCTCGGCGATGGCGTCGGCGTCGGACATGAGGCCGCGCACGCCCCACTCCCACTGTTCGCAGAAGCCCTCGAACGACTCGGAGAGCGCGTCGTCGCCGACCTCCATCTTGGTCAGCTTCATCTCCTCGAACCCGCTGCCCTGCGCGGCGTCCACATCGGTACCCACCTCGCGCAGCTCGTCCAGCGCGCCCCTGATGCCCTTGGTCAGTTGGGTGACCGTCTCCTCGGGGACCTGTAGATCGCCCTGGTAGGCGAGCCACGCCTGCAGCTTCTCTCCCGGCGTGGGCGGACTGCCGCTGTCGCTCATGTTCTGGTCCTCCCCCTGGTCCACCAGCCGACTCTTCGCCTCTCCGGTCGAACACCGTACCTGTGAGCGACCATTCGGTCGCAAGGGGTACAGGAGGTCGCGGGGACTTCTGGGTTGACGCGACGCACCAGCCCCCTCTCGCGGGTGATCAGCGATGACGGCTGACGCATATCCGCCGATCCGCTGATCCCCTGCGACGCGAACGAGCCGCGAGCTCAGCCGCTCGTCACCGACCGTCTCAAGGGGCCGCGGATCTGTGGCACCGAATGACGCGGTCGGCTGAGCCGCGCAAGTATGTGACTCTCCGTTGGGATCCGTGGATGGAGACCGGTGGTTCCTGCCCCTGTGCACGCGCAGAATGTTCGCCGGGTTATAGGGCGCCGCTCGTATAGTGATGCGCATGGAATCTCAGTGCCCGATAAGCGTGGACCCCAGTGGGCGACACATTCAGGACGAGGCGGAACGAATCGCGGCTGCGGGACGCCTTGTCCCTGTCGAGCTTCCCGGCGGGGTCACTGTTTCGGCCGTGGCCGAACACGCCCTCGCTCAGCGGCTGTTGCGGGCCGACAGTGAGATCACCACCAATGCGCGAGAACACTGGGCGGCCTGGGTCAACGGAGAAATTCCCGCCGACTGGCCTTTGCAGGGATGGGTCAGCACAAAGAACGCCTTTTCGATGGACGGCGAGGAGCACCGGCGCCAGCGGGCGCTTTTCGGACCTGCACTTGCGCCCCGCAAGGTGGCTAACATGGGCTCGTCGATCTCGAAAGTCATAGCCGAACGGCTCGATATCCTGGCTTCCAAAGAAGAGGAAGCACCCGGACAGTCCATCGATCTACGTGAAGAGTATTTCGCACCCATTCAAGCGATGGTGATAGGTCGTTTTGTGGGTACGGATGGCGATAAGTTCCGTGCTGCAGTTACGGGAATGTTCGACTCCAAAGACGCGGCACGCGTACAGGCAGCGGCAGCCGAGTTGACCGCGCACGTGCACGAACTAGTGCAGGAGAAGCGTGATGCTCCTGCCGAAGACCTCACCTCGGACTTGCTCCGGGCATGGGACCCGGATTCGGGAACTCGTCTGTCCGACGAAGAGGTGCAGTCGATCATCCTGATGATCACCGCTGCGGGGTACGAGACGACCGTGGGCACCCTGACCCGGGCTACAGCCAACATCTGCTCCCACCCACACCAGCGTGCGCTCGTGCAGGGCGGAACGGCGACCTGGCACGACGTCGTCGAGGAAACCCTGCGCCTGCAGCCGGCCCTGGCCCTGCGCATCATGCGCGCGGTGAGACCCGGGAAGAGCCTCCACGACGAAGAAACCGGCGTGTCCGTCTGCCCGGGCGCTCCGGTGGCCCTCCACTATGGGGCGATAGGGCTGGACCAGGACGTGCATGGCGAAGACGCGGCAGAGTTCGACATTCAGCGTCCCACTCGCGGCAAGCATCTGAGTTTCGGGTACGGACCGCACGTATGCCCCGGCCGTTCCCTGGCCCTCCTCGTGGCCACGACAGCGCTTGAGGCGCTCTTCGAGCGCTACCGCGACCTCCAACTGGCCGTTCCGCCGCAGGGTCTGCCGGGTCCCGGGACCTGCATGTCGAATGGACACGCGTCTTTGCCGGTCTTCCTGACCCCCGCGCCCTCGTGAGCGCGCCGCTCTCCGCAACCTCTCCCAGGGGGAGGCAAGTTACGCGGTGAGCTGGCGGTTAGGCTGCGTGTCGGCGCCTGACTGGCCGCGGTCGGGCCCGGGACGTGCCACGCCCATCGGAGGATCCTGTGTCTGCACAGCCGCCCACCCACCCACAGGCCGTTGACCCCATCGGGCCGGACGGACTGCGACGTCTGTACGGCCCCGCCTGGGAGTCGGCTCCGATGCGCGTCTGCGAGCTGCTTCGAGAAGAGCACGGGTCGGTTGCTCCTGCGCTGCTGCCGGGAGACCTTCCCGCGTGGTTTGTTCTTGGGCACCGGGAGAACTGCGAGGTCGCACGGACGCCCTCGATCTTTTCGAGGGACCCCCGTAACTGGAGGGCCATGAAAGAGGGCTTGGTGCCCGATGGCCACCCTCTTGCCCCGGTGACCAAATGGCAGCCTTTGTTGGTTTTCCTGGACGGCCCGGAGCACAAGCGTCTGCGAGACGCCGTTACCGACAGCCTGGCACGGTTTGAGGCCCGGGGAATCCGTCGCCATGTGATGCGGCACGCGCACGACGCCATCGACGCGATGGTGCGAAGTCGCCGGTACGCACAGCCCGACCGGACGGACTCGCGCCAGTCGGGCGAGCCCTCTGCCGCGTTGGCGGACCTGGTGGAACAGTACGCGAACCCGGTGCCCTTGAAGGTCATTACGTCTCTCTTCGGAATGGAAGAGGACTACGAGTCGCTCGTGACGGACGCACGAACGATGATCTCCGGCGGCCCGACGGCCGCGGAGGCTGGTGCGCGAGTAACCCACACGCTCCACGCGGTGGTCCAGCGGAAGCGTCGGCACCCGGGCGGCGATCTGCCCTCGGTCCTGCTCGGGCACGGGCTGAACGACGAAGAAGTGCGCGAGACGCTACGTCTGGTGATGAGTGCGGCATACGAGCCGACAGCCCAGCTCATCTGCGACTCCCTCGCCGCGTTCCTCGGAGACGCCAAGGCGCGCGGGCAGTTGAGCGGTGGGCACATCACCCTGCCTGAGGCGATGGACGACGTCCTGTGGAACCAGCCCCCGATGATGACGAACATCGGCCGCTGGGCGACGGGCGACACCGAGCTCGGCGGCCGGAAGATCAGGGAGGGGGACATGCTTCTGCTCGGCCTCGCCGCCGGCAACAACGACCCGGCCGCCCGTGCGTCCGGACAGTCGGTGCGCGGAAACCGCGCGCATCTGGCGTTCTCCACCGGATCGCACGAGTGCCCGGGGGCGGTCACCGGCCGCGGGATCGCCGAGACCGCGATCGATGTGCTGATGGAACGGTTGCCCGGCGCGCGGTTGACCATGGCTCCCGAGGCGCTGCCTCGGAAGGCGTCGCTGATGATCAACCAGATCAGAGAGATGCCGGTCACCTGGGACAAGGCGGGCGCGGAGCAGATCCTGGACCGACGCGAGCAGCAGAAGTACGCGCCTCACGTACCCAAGGGCCGGGAGCGTGTCCACGTGCCCGCACCGAACACGGCGGCCCGGACGGTGCCTGTAGTGCCGATCAGTTAGGCGGCCCGGCCGCGACCCGCTGCCGGACGGCCTGGCAGCGGTCCAGCCGTGCTCACCGACTTCGCCCCGAGCCCCGAGCCCCGCGCCTCGTCGGCGAGTACGCGCTGGACGGCGCCTCCCCGCGGGCGCGGGGGAGCGTACGGGCCCGCCGCCCGGGGGCTCATCCCGCCATGAGCCAGGGCACCATGACCCGGCCGGTACGGGCCCGTGCCCGCGGGACCCATCCTCGTTCCGGCTGACGCCGAAGAGACGCTCGGTGCCTCTCCTGGCTCGTCGCTGCCCAGGTAACGCCTCCGAGGGGCCGGCTCCCGCCGGACCAGAACCGGGCGTCCCCGCGTGAGCAGTCGTGCTCGGTGACCGTGACGGCCCCATTCCGTTTCGGCCTCGGCTCGTGGTGTGATCATCCTGCGATCTTCACGAGTGGCGAGCAAACGGATGACTGGGAGGCTGTTGTGGGGTGGGCGACGCAGGTGCCGTGTGCACCGGGTAAGTGGCCGGTACTGGGACATGCCGTACCGCTCATGCGCAACCCCCTCGCGTTCGTGCGGTCCCTCTCACGCACAGGGCCGCTGGTGCGCGTCGACCTCGGCGGCCTCAACGTCGTCTTCGTGACCGACATGGGCCTCACTCATGAGGTCTTCACCCGCCACGCGCGGCACCTGACCAAGGGTCGGCTGTTCGACAACATGGAGCCTCTGGTCGGCTGCGGACTGGCCACCGCAGACCGGGAGACCCATCGCGAGCACCGGCGGATCATCCAGCCCCTCTTCACGGAAGAGCACCTGTCCCGCTACGCCGAGGCCATGACACGGCAGGCCACCGCGCTCGCGGACTCTCTGAACGAGGGCGAGCAGTTGACGGTGGAGCGGGTGATGAGCGATTACTCCATCAACACCCTCACCGCCACCATGTTCGCCGCCGACCTGGACCCGAAGGCCGTTGCGACAGTCCGGGAGGGGGTGCGCGTCATCCTCGACACCATGCTGCAACGCGCCGTGATGCCCCCGTGGGCCGACCGGCTGCCGGTCCCGCCCAACCGCCGATTCCTCGCCGCGAGCAGGCGCATGCGTGAAGTGATCGAGAGCGTGATCGCTGCCACGCCGCGTACCGACCTTGCCCACCGCTCCGACCTCGTCGCCACGTTGCTGGCGGCCCGAGACCGCGAGACAGGAAAGCGCCTGACCGACGCCGAGGTCCGCGACGAACTGGCCACCATGCTGTTCGCCGGCACGGAGACCACCGCCTCCACACTCTCGTGGGCGCTGCACGAGCTGGCCACTCACCCCGAGGCGGAGCAGCGAGCCCTCGACGAACTGGAAGAGGTCCTCGGCGGGCCCCGGCCGGTCACCTACGAGGACACGAAACGCATGCCGTACCTGCGCAGTGTGCTGGAGGAGACGCTGCGGCTGCACGGGGTGACGCTGCTCATGCGACGGACGGTGGAGCCGATCCGCCTGGGGAGAGTAGACATTCCTTCCGGTACCGAGATCGCGCTCAGCCTCTACGCCCTGCACCGCGAAACCGAGTTGTTCGGTCCGACGGCCGCCGAGTTCGACCCGGACCGCGCACGCACTCACACCACCTACATCCCCTTCGGGGCCGGCAACCGCAAATGTATCGGCAACGACTTCTCCTGGACCGAAGCCCTCATCACCCTGGCGACACTCCTTCCCCGCTGGCAGTTGCGCCCCGCCGCCGACTACGCACCGCGCGAGGCGCTCGCCGCGATGGCGAGCCCCACGGGCGTCCGCATGACGGTAAGCCCCCGGAAAAGGAGCCGGTGAGGCCTGCAAGTCAGCTCCGTACTGCGGCAACGGCCTTTCGCGGCTGCCTGGGTGCCGTGTGACGTTGCGGTGCCTGGGCACCGTACGGCGATCGCCATCCGGCTGCGGCCAGGCCGGCCGCGGTGGTGCCCGCGGTCGAGGGAGCACGGGGCGTCGCGGCAGCTGTCGCGCTGGAGGACGATGACGCGGTCCTCGTCCTGAGCGCCCGATCCCCACGCGCTCCAGCGACTGGCACCGGCATGCCACCCGTCGCCGACGCGGCCGGCAGTGCGCAACAGCACGCGCGGCGCCCGACCGCCCGACGTTGCCTTCTCGCTCTCTGGCCGCCCCACTGGCTCGCTCTTTGGCCGCCCCGCCGGCTCGCTCTCTGGCCGCCCCACCGGCTCGCTCTCTGGCCGTCCCGTCGGCGACCCCGGGCAACCGCCGACGTCGCCACGCCTGGAAAGCGGCGACACAATTGGTTCAGACCTATTGCCCCTGCCCGGGTCGGGCTCGTAGCCTCACGGCTCACGTGCAGGTTGTGCAGTGCGAAACAGTCGTTGCGTATCGTGCAATACCAGTGCTGGGGGTCTCGCCGTGAAAGCCGTCAGGAGCGACAAGCGCGCAAGGCGCGTCAGGCACGTCGAACGCAAAAGGGGCGCAGGAGCGGCCCGAAGCCGCACGGAACTCAAGAGCCTCACCGGCCTCGCCCGTGCCAGGGGCTCTCTCGGCATGAGGGCCGCAGGGGCCTCCCTGCCGGCCTCCCTGTTGGCGGTGGCGCTGGCCGCGGGGCTCGCGGGGTGCGCACCCTCCACCTCTTCCGGCAGCGGTGGACAGGACGCCAAGAGCGGCACCGTACGCGTGTGGCTCTTCCGCGAAGTCGGCAACGAGCCGAAGGAGAAGGTCGTCGACAAGGTCGTCGGCCGGTTCGAGAAGCAGCACGACGGCGTCGAGGTCGACGTCCAGTACATCCCCATCGACAGCCGGGCCGAGAAGATCAAGGGGGCGTTCAACGACCCCGACTCCGCTCCCGACGTCATCGAGTACGGCAACACCGACACCGCCGGCTACGTGGCCGACGGAGGACTGGCCGACCTCAGCGACGAGTTCGGCTCCTGGGACGCCGCCCGCGATCTCGACCCCACCGCCAAGAAGTCCGTCACCGTCGAGGGCAAGCAGTACGGGCTGCCTCTCTTCGTCGGTGTCCGGGCCCTCTACTACCGCACCGACGTGTTCGACGAACTGGGCCTGGAGCCGCCCAGGACGCTGGACGAGCTCACCGCCGCGGCGAAGAAGATCCGCGCCGCGCACAGCGACATGTACGGCATCGCCGTCGGCGGCGCCTACACCTACGGGGCGATGCCGTTCATCTGGGCACACGGCGGCGAGCTGGCGCGGGAGAAGGGCGGCTCGTTCACCTCCGCGCTCGAGACCGCGCCCGCCAAGAAGGGCATCAAGGCCTACACCTCCCTGTTCGGCGACGACAACTGCCCCGCGGGCAAGTGCGCCAAGATGGGCGGCAACGAGACGGTCGAGGCCTTCGCGGGCGGCAAGGCGGGCATGGCCATCGGCGGCGACTTCAACCGGCAGGCCATGGAGAACGGCAAGGTCCAAGGCAAGTACGGGGTCGTCCCGCTGCCGGGCGTCGAGAAGGGCGACATCGCCCCCGCGTTCGCGGGCGGCAACAACATCGGCGTCCTCAAGAGCACCGACCACCGCACCCTCGCGGTGCAACTGGCCAAGCAACTGGCGGGCAAGCGCACCCAGGAGCAGCTCTTCGAGGCGATGGGCTTCCTGCCGACCTTCAGCGACACCCGCCAGAAGGTCGCCGAGCGGGAGCCGTTCGTGAAGCCGTTCGTGCGCACGCTCGACGCCGGGACCGAGTTCGTGCCCGCGAGCCCCGCCTGGGGCAGGATCGACTCCTCGCTGATCCTGCCGGAGATGTTCCAGCGGATCGTCAGCGGCAAGGACGACGTGGACGGCGCCGCCGCCGGGGCCGCGGCGAAGATGGACGAGGCGTTCGCTCAGTGAGCGTCGCCACCGGCAGGGCGACGACGTCCAGGACCCGCCGCCTGCTGGGTCCCCCCGGGGCGGACAAGCCCAGGCCCGCCCGGCCGGCCCGCTCGGGGGGCCCGCCTCGCGGTGCCCGGAGCGGCGGCTGGACGCCCTGGCTCTACCTCGCGCCCGCCCTGGTCGTCCTGGCGGGCCTGCTGGTCTACCCCGTCTACCAACTCGGGCTCATCTCGTTCCTCGACTACACCCAGGCGCAGGTCAGCGGTGGGGAGCCCACGAGTTTCCGCGGATTCGGCAACTACACCGAACTCCTGAGCGACCCCCAGTTCTGGAACGTCCTGCTGGCGACCGTCGTCTTCGCCGCCGCCTGCGTACTGGGTACCATGACCGCGGGGTGCGCGCTCGCGGTCCTGTTGACGCGCGTGCGGGCGCTGCCACGGCTGCTGCTGATGCTCGCCGCACTCGGCGCCTGGGCCACCCCCGCCATCACCGGGTCCACCGTGTGGGTGTTCCTCTTCGACCCGGACTTCGGCCCCGTCAACCGCGTACTGGGACTCGGCGACTTCGCCTGGACGTACGGACGCTTCAGCGCGTTCGCCCTCGTCTTCTTCGAGGTCGTCTGGTGCTCGTTCCCCCTGGTGATGGTGACGACCTACGCCGGAATCCGCGCCGTTCCCACCGAGGTGGTCGAAGCCGCCACGCTCGACGGAGCGAGCGTGTGGCGCACCTGGCGCAGCGTGCTGGCGCCGCTGCTGCGGCCCATCCTGATCGTGGTGACCATCCAGTCGGTCATCTGGGACTTCAAGGTGTTCACCCAGATCTACGTGATGACCGGCGGTGGCGGCATCGCCAAACAGAACCTCGTCCTGAACGTCTACGCCTACCAGAAGGCCTTCGCCTCCTCCCAGTACAGCCTCGGCTCCGCGATCGGCGTCGTCATGCTGCTGATCCTGCTGTCGGTCACGCTGCTCTACCTGAAACTGCTCCGCAGAAACGGGGAGGAGATATGAGCGCCCCCGCCCATGCCCCCGCCGACGC
>NZ_JASKYT010000419.1:0-5417 GCF_041028275.1 Streptomyces sp. PU-14G | reverse complement strand
GATCTACGGGGTGCAGTTGGGGGGCCGCCAAGCTCTACCGCGAGGCCGCCTCGGCAGCGGCGGGGCTGGTGGTGATGTGGTGGCGCAGCGCGATGCGCAGCGAGGCGGCCTCGCGGTAGAGCTTGGCGACGGCCGCGCCGGGGTCGGGGTCGCAGGTGGCGGCGACGACCTGGGCCAGCGCGGGGTCGGAGTCGGCCAACTGCACCCCGTAGATCACGGGGATGCCGAGGTCGGTGGTGGCGTCGAACAGCTGGGTGCGCACGTGCGGGTTGTCGGCCCGCTCGACGAACTGTCGCTGTCTGGGCGCCAGTTGACCGGTGTCCAGGGTCAGCCGGGGCAGCCGCAGCCGTTGCAGCCAGGTCAGGGCGATCGAGTCGCGTTCGACGACCTCCAGCAGCCCGTTGACGACGGCGGCGGTCACGTCCGTGTGCACGGCGCAGCCGGTCGAGACGGGGTGGCTGACGCGCTCGCCCAGCGCCTCGGGCGGGTTCTTCAGCCACACGTGCACCGCCGGGACCCACACGGGCCGCCGCCGGGTGAAGGACCAGCCGCGTACCCAGCGCATCGGCGCCCGGGGGTCGGGCCCGACCAGGCCGTGTCCGCCTGCCGCGAGTTCGGCCGCCGACAGCCTGGGCCAGGCCTCCAAAGGCACCGCGTCGTCGCCGAGTTCCTCGGCGGTCGCCCAGCGGTAGCGGTCCGCGTCGCGGGCGCACGAGGAGTACCGCTCCAGGGACTCGGCGACCGCCAGCAGTGCGGCCCGCTCGGGCGAGAGGTCACCGCCCGCGCCGTCGAAGTTGCCGTGCTCGGCTCCCAGGTCCCAGTCCTCGTGCCCGGTCAGCACGTGCCCGGGGTCGCCGAGGGAGGCGGTGAAGATGGGGAAGTCGGGGTCACCGGGGCTGCCGGGCAGCCGGACGGCGCCGCTGACCAGTCCGTACGGCGAGACGAGATCGCCCATCCTGCGTAGCGAACCGGGCGGCTCGGCGGTGGCGGCGTCGTACCGTGGCGTGCCCTCGCCCGCGCCGGTGTGCGGGATCGCAGTCGCGGTCGCGGTCGCAGTCGCGGTCGCAGTCCCGGCGGGCGGTGCGGTGGGGGTCCCGGCGGGTGCGGTACCGGTGGCGGATGCGGCGCCGGTGGCGGGTGCGGTACCGGTGGCGGGTGCGGCGCCGGTGGCGGGTGCGGCGCCGGTGGCGGGTGCGGCGCCGGTGGCGGGTGCGGCGCCGGTGGCGGGTGCGGCGCCGGTGGCGGGTGCGGCGCCGGTGGCGGGTGTGGCGCCGGGGCGCTCGGATGTCGTCGTCGGATGCATCAGTTCTTCTTCTCCGTGTCCCAGCGGAAGGCGCGGACGGCCGCGAAGGTCAGCACGGCGGCGGTGGCGGCGATCAGCAGCCAGTCGAGCCACTGCGCATGCCGGGTGACGCCGCCGGTCACGTCGTGCCGCAGCGCGTCGCCCAGGAGCGCGACCGGGTTCCAGGACAGGACGTCCGCGAACCCGTCGGGCATCAGCTCCAGCGGGAAGAGCACACCGGAGCCCATCAGCAGCAGGGGGGTGAGCAGCCCCGCGATGGCGTTGGTCAGCTCCGGCGAGCGCAGGGTGCCGCCGAGAAGGAAACCCACCGACATCAGCAGCCACATGCCCAGCGCGGTCGTCAGCAGCATCGTCAGCGCGGACAGCGGCGTGAGCAGCCCCAGCGCGGTGGCGGCGACTCCGGCCACGGCCAGCAGCGCCAGGCCGAGCGCGCCCCGCGCCGGCAGCAGAGAGGTGAGGATGGCCTGCGGCGTGGCCGGGGTGGTGCGCAGCAGCCGCAGTGTGCCGTTGGCGCGGAGCGAGACGAGAGTGCCCGCGGTGGCGCTGAGGGCCAGTGACATCAGGGCGAACACGAGGACACCCGGCACCACGAACGGCATGGGCTCGAACGGCGGGGTGCCGTCGGTGCCCAGCGCGTCGATGCCGCGCCCCTCCCAGCCGGTCTGCGGCAGCGCGTCGCGCAGCGCGGTGACCACCGAGGGGCTCTCCGGGTCGGTGAGGACCCGCAGCGCGTCGCCGTCGGCGGTGGGGGTGACGACCGCGTCCATCCCCTCGGGGGCGCCGCGCGGCGAGTCGAGCGCGGCGACCTTCGACCCGTCGCCGAGCGCGTCGGCCAGCTGGGCGGCCTGGCTGTCGCTGCCCACCACTGCGATCTTGAACGGGCCGTCGGCCCAGGTCAGTTGCATGATCGCGACGAACAGTCCGGCGAGCAGCACCGGGAAGACGACGCTGAAGAACAGCGCCATCGGATCGCGGACCAGCTCCTTGGTCATGCCCTTGGCCAGCGAGGCGAACTGCCCGCGCGGCACCGCGCCGCCGCTCGTCCGCGGCCCGTCGAGGGGAGGCGTTGCGCGGGCCGCGTCGCCCGCGCCGGTTTCCTCGCCGGACGCGCCGCCCGGACCGTGCGCTGGGGCCCTGCCGGTCTCGACCGTGCTCACCGCTCACTCCCCTCGCTCGCGCGCGGTCCTTCGGTGCCGGTCGCGGCGAGGAAGGCGTCTTCCAGCGTCGGCCGGTGTACGCGTACGTCGGCCTGAGGCGCCCGCTCCTCGAACCAGGCGACGGCCCGCTCGGGGCGCTCGGTCGCCACGCTGAACCGGGGGGTGCCGCCGCCACCGGGCCGCGCCTGGACCGCCTCGGCGCCGAACTGCCCGCGTGCGGCCTCCGCGAGGCCTTCCTGGTCCGACCTGACGGTGACCGTGCTGCCCTGGGTGAGGCTGTCGACGATCCGCGCCGGGGAACCGGAGGTGAGCAGCCGGCCCTCGTGGAGGATGGCCAGCCGGTCGCACATCTCCTCGGCCTCCTCCATGGCGTGCGTGCTCAGCAGGAAGGTGGTGCCGCCTGCCCTGGCACGGTTGATGACGGCCCAGGCGTCGCGGCGGGCGTGCGGGTCGAGCCCGGTGGTCGGCTCGTCGAGGACGACGAGCGGCGTGTTGCCGACCAACGCGGTGGCGAGCAGCAGCCGCTGCTGCTGGCCGCCGGAGAGCTTCGCGGCACGGGTGCGGGCCTTCTGAGCGAGGCCCAGCTCCTCGATGAGCGCGGGCACGGGGCGGGGGTCCGGATACAGGGACGCCCACATCAGCAGCGTCTCCTCGACCGTGAGACGCGGGAAGAGGCTGGTCTTCTGCGGCTGGAGGGAGAGGGCGCCGCCCAGCCAGGAGCCGCCGCGCGGACCGTCCCCGACGGACCTGCCGAGGACGCGGACGCGACCGTGCGCGGGGCGCAACAGCCCGGTGACCGCGGCGATGGTGCTGGTCTTGCCCGCCCCGTTGCGGCCGAGCAGGCCGAAGACCTCACCGCGTCCGACGGTGAACTCCACATCCTTTACCGCCGTGAAATCCCCGTATCGAACGGTGAGCCCACTGACGGCGAGCGCATGCGAGGCCCCTTCTTCGGATTCCTCGGAAGTCGACGATTTCGGGCGTTCGCTTTGCTCTTGAATCCTGAACATAGACGCTGCATCCCCACGTCACGCGCAATACGTTGGCACGTTCTGCGCTATGCGTCCTGTCGTCTGGTCGGCGGTGAACGCGGCCAATGCTTGCCCGCTCGCGGCGGACACGGCAAGAGGTGTTCGGAGAGACCGAAACCCGGGAACCCGGCTGCCGCGGCGGGCGGTTGAGCGCGTACACGCGACCGGCCTCCGGCTCACTACCCGTCAGTGTCCTTGTGTCGCAGGTGACTTGGACGGAATAGTGGGCATCCGACATACGGACACCGCGGGATGACCTCCCACGTCCGGGCAGCACCGCTCGCAACGCCCTTGTGTCCGTAAAACACCGAGTTTGCGTAATTTGCCACACGGGGAGACTCAGTGAACGATCGGATGCTTCGCGCATTTGTCACGTGCGCACGCACAGGCAGCGTGACCAGGACCGCCACCGAGTTGGGCTACTCGGCCGCCAGCATCAGCGACCAGATAAGACAGCTCGAAGTCCACACCCAGCAGCCGCTCTTCCGCCGGACGCCGGGAGGCATGAGCCTGACGGAAACGGGTAAGCGGATGGTTCCGGTCGCGCACGACATTCTGTGCCGGATGGACTTGCTGTGCCGGACGGAACCGATGTCCCGGCACACCTATCGGGCTCACACAGGGCAGCGGCCCGAACATCTGCGGAAAGCGGGGGCCGCGTAATCCGCACGGATTGACGTGCCCCCGGTAAGACTATTCGCGTTCGAAAAGAAGGAGGAGAAGGCGAGGAGAAGGCGGGGAGCGATGGGCGAAGCATCGCTCCCCGCCTCCGGCTCACAACCTCGCCGCTCGCCGTCCGGCACCCCGCGTTCCCGGGCACTGTCCGCCGGAAGCCGGGCTTCCAGGTACCGTCCGCCGACAGTCAGGTTTCCGGGTACTGTCCGCCGACAGTCAGGTTTCCGGGCACTGTCCGCCGGAAGCCGGGGCCTAGGGACTGTCCGCCGGCAGCCGGCCGGCGTCGACACCGCGGGCGATCTCCCGCAGGCACGCGCAGTGCTCCTGGAAAACCTCCCTGCCTTTCGGCGTGGCGGACAGCCAGGTGCGTGGGCGCTTGCCGAGATACCCCTTCTCCACCTCGACAAGGCCCGCCTCCTCCAGCGTCGCGGACTGCTTGGAGAGGGCCGAGTCGTTGATCTCCACCGCGTCCCGTACGAAGCGGAACTCCAGCCGCTCGGCGGAGGCCAGCGCCGCCATGACGGAGAAGCGCACCGGTGACTGGAGCAACGGGTCCAGCCGGTGCCTCGGGTGGCGCGGGGTACTCATCGGCGTCCACGCGCCCGCCGCACCAGCAGCACCGCGCCACCGCTCCAGGCGCCGAGCACCACGAGCGACGTCCACCACCAGGCGGCCGGGGCGCCCCCGCTCCACACGGACCCGACGACGACCGCCGCCACGTACAGCACCGTCCAGCCGAGGCTGAAGACGGCGTGGAAGCGGCGGAAGTCACGGGTGACGACGGGCCGCGTGCCCGCGTACCCCATGGCGGCCACCCCGAGCACCGCGCCCACCGCGTTGAGGGTGACGCCCACCGCCGGTTCCGTCCGTGCGACCGCCGCGGCGCCGAGCAGCAGCAGGGTGTAGGCGAGGAAGCCGAGCAGATACCACCCGTACCACTCGGCGTGGGCCCGCCGCCCGATCCCCTGCACCGCATCCCGCCGCGCCAGTGCCGCGCGCGCTTCCGCTGCCTCCATGGCATGCCTCCCCGTGCTGACGCTCCCTTACGTCTTGCACAGTAGACATCTACTTTCCACGCTGGCAAGTAGTTGTCACCGAAGCATCCTGCCGAATGCGGGCATCTGTCGGCCCCCGTGGACCGCGGGGCCCGCGGAGGACCCTCGCGGGTCGGAGAAGCGCGGGTCGGAGAAGACGGCGGCGGGGAAGGCCGTCGCTCCTCGCGCCGCCCCTTTGCGGGAACGCCCCCACGGC
>NZ_JASKYT010000418.1:0-5363 GCF_041028275.1 Streptomyces sp. PU-14G | reverse complement strand
TGGCGCCCCTGGCTCCCCTGGAACCCGCCGAACTGCTGGCGCTCGACCGGCGGCACGTGTGGCACCCGTACGCCCCGATGCCCGGGATCGCCGAGCCGCTCGTCGTGGAGTCCGCTTCCGGGGTGCGGCTGCGGCTGGCGCAGGAGGCGTACGGGCAGCGGGAGCTGGTCGACGGCATGTCGTCCTGGTGGTCGGCCGTCCACGGCTACAACCACCCGGTGCTGAACGAGGCGGCCCGCGAGCAGCTCGGCCGGATGAGCCATGTGATGTTCGGGGGCCTCACGCACGAGCCCGCCGTGCGGCTGGCGGAGCGGCTGGCCCGCCTGACCCCCGACGGTCTGGAGCACGTGTTCCTGTCCGATTCGGGCTCCGTCGCCGTCGAGGTCGCGGTCAAGATGTGTTTGCAGCACTGGCGTTCGCTGGGCATGCCGGGCAAGCGGCGTCTGATGACCTGGCGGGGCGGCTACCACGGTGACACCTGGCAGCCGATGTCGGTGTGCGACCCGGAGGGCGGCATGCACCACCTGTGGTCGGGTGCGCTGCCCGTCCAGGTGTTCGCCGAAGCGCCGCCCTCCGGCTTCGACGCCGAACCTGACGAGGAGTACCTCGCCCGGCTGCGGGGACTGGTGGGGCGGCACGCGCACGAGCTGGCCGCCGTCATCGTCGAGCCGGTCGTCCAGGGCGCCGGCGGCATGCGCTTCCACTCCCCCGCCTATGTGCGGGCGCTGCGCGAGGCGTGCGACGCACACGACGTGCTGCTCGTACTCGACGAGATCGCCACGGGCTTCGGCCGCACGGGCGAGCTGTTCGCGGCCGGGCACGCCGGGGTGGTGCCGGACGTGATGTGCGTCGGCAAGGCGTTGACCGGCGGTTACCTGTCCATGGCGGCGACCGTGTGCACGCCGCGCGTGGCGGAGGGGATCGCACGCGGGTCGGTACCGGTGCTGGCCCACGGTCCGACGTTCATGGGCAACCCGCTGGCGTCCGCCGTCGCCGGCGCCTCGTTGGACCTGCTGCTGTCCCAGGACTGGAAGGCGCAGGTGCGCCGGATCGGCGACGGGCTGCGTGCCGGGCTCGCCGAGGCCGCCGGGCTGCCGGGGGTGCGGGAGGTGAGCGTACTGGGCGCCATCGGTCTCGTCCGCCTCGACCACGAGGTGGACCTCACCGCCGCCACCCGCGCCGCCGTACGGGCCGGGGTGTGGCTGCGGCCGTTCCGCGACATGGTGTACGCGATGCCCCCGTACATCACCGCCGACGAGGACGTCGCACGGATCGCCGCCGCCATGTGCGCGGCGGCGCGGGAAGCATGAGAGCGGAGAGGCTGGGCGGAGCGATGCGTGGTGTGCTGTGCGTCTCGGGCGCGGGGACGGAGATCGGAAAAACGGTGACCACCGCGGCGGTGGCGGCGTGCGCGCTGCGCACGGGACGGTCGGTGGCCGTGCTCAAACCGGCGCAGACCGGCGTGGGGGCGGGTGAAGCCGCAGATGTGGCCGAAGTCGGGCGGCTCGTGGGAGAGAACCGGATCACCGGGGTCGAACTGGCGCGCTACCCGGACCCGTTGGCTCCGCAGACCGCCGCCCGGCGGGCCGGCATAGCGTGCCTGCCGGCGCGGGAGATCGCGGACGCCGCGGAGAAGCTGGCCGCCTCGCACGATCTCGTGCTGGTGGAGGGTGCGGGCGGGCTACTGGTGCGGTTCGACGAGGAGGGCTCGACGCTGGCGGACGTGGCCCGGCTGCTGGCCGCGCCGGTGCTCGTCGTCGTCCAGGCGGGGCTCGGCACGCTCAACACTGCGGCGCTGACGGCCGAGGCGCTGCGGGCCCGGCGGGTGCCGGGGGCCGGCATGGTGATCGGTTCCATGCCCGCCGAGCCGGGACTGGCCGAGCGCTGCAACGTGGCCGACCTCCCCCGCTACGCCGGCCTTCCGCTGGTGGGCGCCGTCCCCGAGGGGGCGGGCCGGCTGGCGCCCGAGGCCTTCCGCGCCGCCGCTCCCGGCTGGCTCGCCCCTTCCCTCGGCGGCTGCGCCTTGGCGCCGGAGACCGCAGACGCGCCCTGACGCCCTGACGCGCGGTCCGGAGCACGGCCCCTCACAGGGTCCAGGTGCGCAGTTAGGCGGCGATGGCGGGCAGCCCCGGTGGAAAGGGCAGGCGACGGGGGCCCGCCTCAGGGGCAGAGCGGTCCACCAGGCAGAACGGCATGGCAGCCGGCCACAAAAACATGGTGCTATCCACCACATGAGTGAACTGCGCATCCGCCCCGCGGGCGAGGGGGACATCGACCAGGTGCTGGCCTTCTGGCGCGAGGCGGCCGAGGGCACCAGCGTGAGCGACGACCGGGACGGAGTCGCCCGGCTGATCGCCCGCGATCCCGAGGCGCTGCTGCTGGCCGAGCACGACGGACAACTCGTGGGAACGGTGATCGCCGGCTGGGACGGTTGGCGGTGTTCCCTCTACCGGCTGGCCGTCCTGCCCTCCCACCGGCGCCGGGGCGTCTCGCGGGGGCTGCTGACGGCCGCGGAGGAGCGGTTCGCCGCGCTCGGCGGGCGGCGCGGCGACGCCATGGTGTTGGACGACAACGAGCGGGCACACCGGGCCTGGAAGGCCGCGGGTTACGCTCCGCAACCCCAGTGGAGCCGCTGGGTGAAGTCCCTCACCGGCTGAGGCCCGACCGGGAAACGCCCCGGTCAGCGGGGGAACCCGGAAGCCGTTCGGCCCGTTTACGATGGAAACACCGCCGGACCTGCGCTGCGCAGGCCCGGCGCCGTCATCACAAGTGAAAGGTGTGAGCGTCCGCCCATGGGCGACCCTCCTAGTTGCATCCCCCCACACGTCGTGCGGCCGATGCCCTCACGACACCGCGCGTGCCCGCGCCTCCTGGCCCACCATGGGGAGGAGGTGAAGGAGCGTTGATGGAAGTCCTCCTGCTGCTCGTGGCGCTGCTGCTGGCGCTGGCCTGCGGTGGCTTCGTCGCGGCGGAGTTCTCCCTCACGACCGTCGAGCGCAGCGAACTGGAGCGGGCGGAGCAGCGTGGCGAACGCGGCGCCAAGAGCGCGCTGGCGGCCGTGCGGTCCCTCACCTTCCAGCTCTCCGGCGCCCAGCTGGGCATCACCGTCACCAACCTGGTGGTCGGCATGCTCTCCGAGCCGTCCATCGCGGCGCTGATCGCCGGGCCGCTGCGCTCGCTGGGCGTCCCCTCCTCGGCGTCCTCGTCCGTCGCCCTGGTGCTCGGCACCGCCCTGTCCACCGTCGTGCTGATGGTGATCGGTGAGCTGGTGCCCAAGAACTGGGCGATCTCCAAGCCGCTGCCGGTGGCCAAGCGGGTCGCGACGCCGCAGCGCGTCTTCTCCGCCGCCTTCCGCCCGCTGATCCGGCACCTGAACAACACCGCCAACCGCATCCTGCGGCGGATGGGTCTGGAGCCCACCGAGGAGCTGGCCTCGGCCCGCTCGCCGCAGGAGCTGGTGGCGCTGGCGCGGCACTCCGCGAAGGAGGGCGCGCTGGAGGAGGACACGGCCGATCTGTTCGTGCGCACCCTGCACCTGGCGGAGCTGACGGCGGAGAACGTCATGACGCCCCGGGTGCAGGTCACCTCGCTGGAGGTGGCGGCGACGGTGGAGGACGTCGCCAACGCCACCCGCGCCACCGGGCTGTCCCGTTTCCCCGTCTACCGGGGCAACCTGGACACCGTCGTCGGGATCGTCCGGATCAAGGACGTACTGGCGGTGCCCGCCGAGCAGCGACCGCGGCGCCCAGTGACCGAGCTGATGCGCGAGGCGCTGCTGGTGCCCGAGTCGCTGACGGTCGACCGGCTGCTGGACCAGCTCTCCGGCGGCGACCGCAGCATCGCGGTCGTCATCGACGAGTACGGCGGCACGGCAGGTGTCGTCACCCTGGAGGACATCATCGAGGAGGTCGTCGGCGAGGTCCGCGACGAGCACGATCCGCTGGAGACACCCGACCTGGCCCCGGCCGGGGAGGACGCCGAGGGCCGGCGGATCTACGAGGCGGACGGTGCGGCCCGCACCGACCAGCTGGAGGCCATCGGGCTGCGCGCCCCGGAGGGCCCCTTCGAGACGCTGGCGGGTCTGATAGCCACCGAGCTGGGCCGGATCCCGGCCGCCGGCGACACGGCGACGGTCGCCGGCTGGCGGATCGAGGTGACGGACGCGTCGGGGCGGCGGGCAGCGCAGGTGCGGCTGCACAGCCCCAGGCCGGGTGAGGACCCGGCGCAGGCGGACGGCGACGAGTGGGCGGAGGCACGGCGATGACGGCGATCCAGCTCATCATCGGACTGCTGACACTGGTGGTCAACGCGTTCTTCGTCGGAGCGGAGTTCGCGATGATCTCGGTGCGCCGCGCCCAGATCGAACCCCTGGCCGAGGACGGCGACAAGAAGGCACGCAAGGTGCTGTGGGGCCTGGAGCACGTGGCGCAGATGCTGGCCGCGGCCCAGCTCGGCATCACCCTGTGCACGCTGGTGCTGGGCGTGGTCGCCGAGCCCGCGATCGCCCACCTGCTGGAGCCGGTCTTCCACGCGATGGGCGTGCCGGACGGGGTGGCGCACGGCGTCTCGTTCGTGATCGCCCTGTCGCTGGCGACGTACCTGCACATGCTGCTGGGTGAGATGGTGCCCAAGAACATCGCGCTGGCGGGGCCCGAGCGGGCCGCGCTGCTGCTGGGCCCGCCGCTGGTGGCGCTCTCGCGGGCGCTGCGCCCGGTGATCTTCGCGGTGAACTCGTTCGCGAACGGGCTGCTCAAACTGATCCGCGTGGAGCCCAAGAGCGAGGTCGAGGCGGCGTTCTCGGACGACGACCTGGCGCAGATGGTCGCCGACTCCAGCGAGGCCGGGCTGCTGGACGACCGTTCGACCGAGCGGCTGCGCGACGCCCTGGAGCTGGGCAGGCGGCCGGTCGGCGACGTGGCGCAACCGCTGCCGAAGGTGGTGACCGCGGGCCGGGGTGTGACGCCCGAGGGCCTGGAGCGGCTCTCGACCGAGTCCGGGTTCTCCCGCTTCCCCGTGGTCGACGACGACGGTCGCGTGCTGGGCTATCTGCACGTCAAGGACGCGCTGGACGCCTCGCCGCGCGAGGCCCCGTTCCCGCTGACCGCCATGCGGCCGATCGCCCGCGTGCGGGCCTCGCTGCCGCTGGACGACGTGCTGGGCGCGATGCGGTCCAGCGGTACGCACCTGGCCGCGGTGACGGGCCCGGACGGGCGCGCCGCCGGTGTGGTGACCATGGAGGACGTCCTGCGGGAGTTGGTCGGCCAGCCGTAGCCCCCACCGTGGGGCGGTGCCCGTTGCCCCGAGGGCGAGAGTCGTTGCTCGGGGCAACGGGTTACCATGGGCGACCGTGACCAGCGCAGCCC
>NZ_JASKYT010000417.1:0-5595 GCF_041028275.1 Streptomyces sp. PU-14G | reverse complement strand
GTTCTGGGGCACGGGATCAGACGCTAGTGGAGCCGCGCCGCGCGGCTCCACTAGCGTCTGATCCCGTGCCCCAGAACCCGTCCCCGCGCCATCGAGCAGGCAGCCTCACCCTGCACATCGGCCACGCTGAGCTCGTCGTCCGGCAGCGCTACGAGGCGGCCAGCGTCGCCAACGACGCGCTGATCGCCGCCTGGTTCCTGATCGGCAGCATCATGTTCTTCTCGCCCGCGTGGACACACACCGGAACCTGGTGTTTCGTCCTCGGCAGCGTCGAACTGATGATCAGGCCCGCGATCCGGCTCACCCGGCAGATCCACCTCCAGCGGCTGCGCGGCACCGGTGGCACCGACGCCCTCACCGCCTCCGACCAGGACTACTGACCCACCCCTACGGGATCTCCCGGGAAGCCGGCCTCAGGGATGCCCCCGAGGCCGGGTGTAGCTAGCTACACCCGGCCTGGAGGCCAGGCCCCCGCGGCAACGGGCGTGCTGCGCGGCTGTCCGCACACGGCCACGGCCGGAAGGCTGAAGGGCATGACGACAGCGACCGACACGGCCCGCCCACGCCCCGCCGCCGGCGCCCGTAGGGCCCGCCAGGGCAGCGACTTCTCCCGGCTCGCCGACCGGGTCTCCGCTGCGGGCCTCATGGCCCGCAGACCGCTCTACTACACCGTGCGCCTCAGCCTGGTCGCTCTGGCGTTCGCGGCGGGCTGGGTCGCCCTGTTCACCGTGGGCACCTCCTGGTGGCAGCTCGCGGTCGCCGGATACCTCGGCCTGGTCTACGGACAACTGGCGCTGGTCGCCCACGACCTCGCACACCGGCAGGTCTTCCGCGGGCGCCGCGCCAGTGAGACCTTCGGCCGCGCGGTGGGCAACCTGTGCATAGGCATGTCCTACGGCTGGTGGATGAACAAGCACACCCGCCACCACGCCAACCCCAACCACGAGGACCTCGACCCGGACGTGGCGCCCGACATCCTCGTCTGGTCACAGGACCAGGCGACCGAGGCACGCGGGCTGCCCCGCTTCATCGGACGGCACCAGGCCGCGCTCTTCTTCCCCCTGCTGACGCTCGAAGGCTTCAACCTCCACGTCTCCAGCTTCCGCGCGCTGCGCCAACCGCACATGAAACGCCGGTGGCTCGAAGGCGGACTGCTCCTCCTGCACACGGCCGGCTACCTGACGGCGCTGTTCACCGCGCTGCCCGCCGGCATGGCCTTCGCCGTGCTCTTCGTCCACCACGCCGTCTTCGGCGTCTACCTGGGCAGCATCTTCGCGCCCAACCACAAGGGCATGCCCACCCTCAAAGGCGACGAGCGGCCCGACTTCCTGCGCCGCCAGGTCCTCACCTCCCGCAACGTGCGCGGCGGACTGCTCACCGACGTCGCGCTCGGCGGGCTCAACTACCAGATCGAGCACCACCTCTTCCCCAGCATGCCGACACCGCACCTGCGCAAGGCGCGGCCCCTGGTGCGGGACTACTGCGCCGAGCTCGGCATCCCCTACCACGAGACGGGGCTGCTGGCGTCCTGGCGCGAGGCGCTACGCCACCTGCGTGACGTGGGCGCCCCGATCCGCGACCGCGACCGCGACCGCGTCCACGACGGCGTCCACGACGGCGCCTGAGCCGCCGCCTCCCGCAGGTGGCTCAGGGCGCCGGGGTCAGCGGCTGGTCCTGCGGGGGGCCGGAGGTGGCGAGGGGAGAGGGGCCCGCCAGGAAGTGGGGCTCAGCGGATTCGGTCAGCCAGCGACGCAGCACCTGGTGGACCGCCTGGGCGCCCACCAGCTCCTCCCCCGGTTCGACGGGCGCGGACAGCTCCAGCGGGGAGAGGAGGAAGGCGTGGCTCTGCTCGCCGCCCAGCCCACCGTGGGAGCCGACCTGCTCCTCGAAGGCGTGCACGGCACCCGTCACCGGGTCGAACGCGGAGTTGACCATGATGTCGGGCGCGTGCGGGAACCCCGCCGTCCGCAGTACCGCCTGGGCGGCACCGGGCCCGAACGGCGCCAGCGGGTCGCGCGGACCGACCACCTCGCCGGTCAGCAGCCGGCGCTCGCAGCCGCCCGCGCCCAGTACGACGGGGCCGTGCCGGGAGCTGCGCACCAGCACGAAGCCGATCCCCTGGTGCTCGGTCAGCGTCGGCAGCAGCGCAGGCCGCAGCTCCTCGATCCGCTCCCGGGGCAGCCGCCCTGGCACGTCGGGGAAGGAGACCAGGCCGAGGTTGCCGGAGGCCAGGACCACGGGTCCCCGGTCGCGGTCCGGTTTGCGAGGGCCTTCCTGGCCGCGTTCCTCCGGCCGCCGCAGCGCCGCGCGTGCCGCGGCGCGGGCCTCGGAGCCGCTGGCCGTCCGCCCGGCGCGCCGGGGCACCTGGAGCCCGCTGCCGGCGCGTACGAGATCCTCCAGCGTCAGCCCGTACGCCTCCTCGAACGTCTCACCGAAGCTTTGGCCGTGGTCGGAGAGCAGCACCAGGCGGTAGGGGCGCGGAGCGCGTGCGGCGACCTTGGCGATCAGCTGGACCGACCGGTCGAGGCGGCGCAGCACCTGCCGGGTGTCCCGGCCGCGCGGCCCGGAGTGGTGGGCGACCTCGTCGTAGCCGACGAGGTCGGCGTAGACGGCGGTGCGGCAGCTGAGCATGTCCCCCAGCACGGCGGCCACCACCACGTCCCGCTCGACGACGGTGGCGAAGGCCCGGATGAACGGGTACAGCCCGCCGCGGCCCACCCGTGGACGCTCGCGGCGCAGCAGGGCGCGCGTGGACTGGATCATCTCGCGCACGACCTCGGCGGCGAACGAGACGGCGGTGCGGGTGGCGTTGGCGGGATCGGAGAAGTAGGCGAAGTACCCGGCACGGGAGCGGGTGTCCTTGCCCCGGCGCGCCGCGACGGAGAGCACCAGGGCCACCTGCCGGGCGCCGCCGGTGAACAGGTTGCCGCGGCTGGCGCCGTCCTGGGCGAGAAGCCCCTTGTCGCCCGTGCGCTCCATGGCGCGGCGCTGGAGTTCGGCGGCGCTGGTGGGCCGGTTGCTGACGACGACCTCGCCGCTCTCCTTCTCGTACCAGCGGAAGGCGGGAACGTCCTCGTTGCTGCCGTGCAGGATGCCCAGCTGGCTGGCGCCGGTCTGGCTGGACCAGTCGGTGCGCCAGCGGGTGAGCCTGTGGGTGCGCCCGTACAGCGCGGCCACGGCGGGCATCAGCGGCTCCCCGCCCTCGGGCGCCTCCAGCGCCTCCTTGAGTACGTCGTGTCCGAGGCCGTCGAGCTGGAGGAAGACCGTGCCGGGTGTGGCGGGCGGGTCGGCCCTGCCCTCCCTGCGCTGCCTGCGGACGGCTATCCGCGCCAGCCTGCGGCGGTAGGCCCGGTCGTCCCGTACCGCGAGGAACGCGTTGGTCGCCGAGGACGCCGCCGACATGGCCGCGGCCACGACCACGGCCATCGTCGGATCGGTGCTGCCGCTGCCGTACGGGACCAGGGAGAGCGCCAGCCACAGCAGCGAGCCGTTCAGGAAGAAGACGAGCAGTCCGAGCACCAGCGCGGGCACGAGCAGGAAGGCGCGCACCAGCAGCGGCCACACCAGGGCGCTCAGCAGACCGAAGGCGCCCGCGCCCGCGGCGGCCGTGACACCGATCACGGTGGCGCTGTCTCCGCTGGCGGACTGGAGGCGGAAATCGGGCAGCACGCCCGCGAGGACGAGCATCGTCAGGGTGCTGACCATCCAGACCGCTCCGACGCGCAGCGCCGCCACACCCAGCCTGCGCCAGCGCCACGGAATCCGGGGAACGCGCACGTCCGTCAGGTCACCTCCCACACCTCCGAGGGGACATCCTCCCCTGTCGGGACATCCTCCACTTTTACACAGCCCGGCACCGCGCCCGGACCGGCCTTCGAAGCGGAGGCGGCGCCCGGCCGGCACCCTCGCACGCTTAGGCTCGTATCCACCGGACACCCGGCGACGGGGACGGTGAGACGAACGGAGCCGCGAGCGGGAGGAGGAGCGCACGTGCCGGTCGAGGTCACCTGGTGGGGACACGCCACGGCCACCGTGCGGGACTCGGGGGTCACGGTGCTCACCGATCCGCTGCTGGTGCGCCGACTCGCTCATCTGCGCCGCAGGCGGGGCGCGCTGCCACCGCCTCAGGCCGCGCGGGCCGACCTGGTGCTCATCTCGCACCTGCACGCCGACCACCTGCACCTCGGCTCGCTCGCCAGACTGGACGCGGGCACCCGCGTCGTGCTGCCGCGCGGCGCGCGGCGCGCCGTACCGGGACTCCGGCGCGTGGCCCGGCGGCTGGAGCTGACCGAGGTGGCGCCAGGCCAGACGGTGGAAGCCGGCCCCGTGACCGTGCGAGCGGTACCCGCCTCGCACGACGGCCGCCGGCTGCCGGTGGGACGGCACGCCGTCCCGGCGCTCGGCTACGTCATCGAGGGTGAGGAGCGCACCTACTTCGCCGGGGACACCGGACTGTTCGAGGACATGGCTCAAGCCGTCGGCCCGGTCGACACGGCGCTGCTGCCGGTGGGGGGCTGGGGCCCGTTCCTGGGCGCGGACCACCTGGACGCGGGCCGGGCGGCCGAGGCCCTGGCGCGGCTGCGTCCGCGCAGCGCGGTGCCGGTGCACTTCGGTACGTACTGGCCGGTCGGCATGGACGCCGTACGGCCGCACGAGTTCCACTCCCCCGGCCTGGAGTTCAAACGGCTGGCCACGCACCCCGCGCCCGACGTCACGGTGCATCTGCTGGAGCACGGCGAGTGCGTGCGGCTGGAGGCGGACAGGTGAACGGTGCGCTCACCGAAGGACTGAGCGCGGGCCTGACCAGCCTGTCCCCGGGCGTGACGACGGAGCTGAGCTCAGGCCTGGGCGGCCTGGCGACCGTCGCCGAAACCCTCTCCGACGCGGTGGTCAGGCCCCCGGAGGCGACCCAGCAGGCACTCGGGTACCCCTCGCTGTTCCTGCTGATCGTCCTCGGCTCCCTGGTGCCCGTCGTACCGACCGGGGCGCTGGTCAGCGGAGCAGCGGTGGTGGCACTCCACCAGAGCCTGCCGGTCTTCGCGCTGCTGACCGTCTTCGGCATCTCCTCGCTCGCCGCCTTCCTGGGCGACCTGGGCCTCTACTGGCTGGGCAAGCGGGGCGTCGGCTCCAAGAACGGCTCCCGCTGGCTGTCCGCGCTGCGCGAGCGGGCGGCGCCCGAGCGGCTCGCCCAGGCGGACCGGAAACTGCGCGACCACGGAGTGGCCGTGCTCGTCGTCTCCCGGCTGGTGCCCGCGGGACGCATCCCGGTGATGCTCGCCTGCCTGCTGGCGCGCATGCGGATGCGGGAGTTCGCGCGCGGCGACGTGCTGGCCTGCCTGGCATGGTCCGCGGTCTACCAGCTCATCGGAGTGGCGGGCGGCTCGCTCTTCCCCCGCCCCTGGGAAGGCGTGGCGGCGGCCGTCGCCTTGACGGTGCTCGTCAGCGTCGCCCCCTCACTGTGGCGCCGGGTGCGTCGGCCGCGCACCTCGGAATGACGGGCCGCCGGCTCGGTGGGCGGGCCCGGTGGCAGGTCCTTGTGGCAGGTCCTTGTGGCAGGTCCTTGTGGCTGAGCCCGGTGGGTGGGCCTGGCGGGTG
>NZ_JASKYT010000416.1:0-5430 GCF_041028275.1 Streptomyces sp. PU-14G | reverse complement strand
GCCCCCAGCCGGGGAGCGCCCCGCCCCGGCTGGGGGCCGCCTCACCCCGCGCCGGAGGCGCATGGCGGTCGTGGCGTCGGAGGCGCATGGCGGTCGTGGCGCCGGAGGCGCATGGCGGTCCGGGCACCGGAGGCGCAGCGCCGGGGCACCGGAGGCGCAAGGCGGTCGGGCGCGGGACGGCGGCACGGGCGGCGATGGAAGATGGAAGGTGCCGCCCCACCTGGCGGCACCGGCACGCACAGAGACGGAGACGACGATGTCCACCCTCTCCACCTCCACCGCCACGAGCGCGCAGAGCATCGCCACCGCGGAGGCTCGCAGCGCGCACAACTATCACCCGCTCCCCGTCGTCGTCGCCACCGCGGACGGCGCGTGGGTGACCGATGTCGAGGGCCACCGCTACCTCGACATGCTGGCGGGGTACTCGGCGCTGAACTTCGGCCACCGCAACCCGCGTCTGATCGAGACGGCGAAGGCCCAGCTCGACCGGGTCACCCTGACCTCCCGCGCCTTCCATCACGACCGCTTCGCCGACTTCGCCGCCCAGCTCGCCGACTTGTGCGGGATGGAGATGGTGCTGCCGATGAACACCGGCGCCGAAGCGGTGGAGACGGCCGTCAAGACGGCGCGCAAGTGGGGCTACCGCGTCAAGGGCGTGCCCGCCGGACAGGCGAAGATCGTCGTCGCCGACAACAACTTCCACGGCCGTACGACGACGATCGTCAGCTTCTCCACCGACGAGGAGGCCCGCGCGGACCACGGCCCCTACACGCCGGGCTTCGAGACCGTGCCGTACGGCGACCTGGCCGCGCTGGAGGCCGCGCTCGACGCGCACACGGTCGCCGTGCTCCTGGAGCCCATCCAGGGCGAGGCCGGCGTCCTGGTGCCGCCGCCCGGTTACCTGGCCGGGGCCCGCGAACTGACCCGTGAGCGCGGGGTGCTGTTCATCGCCGACGAGATCCAGTCGGGGCTCGGCCGCACCGGGGCCACCTTCGCCTGCGAACAGGAGGGCGTGGCGCCCGACATGTACGTGCTCGGCAAGGCGCTGGGCGGCGGCGTCGTGCCCGTCTCCGCCGTCGTCTCCTCACGCGAGGTGCTGGGCGTCCACCGTCCCGGCGAGCACGGCTCCACGTTCGGCGGAAACCCGCTGGCCTGCGCCGTCGGGCTGGAGGTGCTGGAGATGCTGCGCGGCGGCGAGTACCAGCGGCGCGCCGCGGAACTGGGCGAGCACCTCCACCGCGAACTCGCCCTGCTGCCGGACACCGCCGTCCGCCAGGTCCGCGGGCGCGGCCTGTGGGCCGGCGTCGACATCGAGCCCTCGCACGGCACGGGCCGGGAGATCTCGGAGAAGCTGCTGGCCCGCGGCGTCCTGGTCAAGGACACCCACGGCTCCACCCTCCGCCTCGCCCCACCCCTGGTCATCACCAAGGAAGACCTCGACTGGGGCCTGGACCAGCTCCGCGCCGTGCTGGCCGCCTGACCGGCGTCAGGTGCCGTCGGGGTCGGCGGCACCCAGCCGCAGCCCTCGGCTCTCCGCGACACGCAGGGCGTTCGCGAGCGCGCGCACGCACGCTCCCAGCGCCAGACGGAGAGCGAGGGCTCCGGCGGCGGGGTTCGCCAGGACACTTTCGGCCTCCCGCAACGCTTCCGTGGCCCCGCGCACTTGGTGGTTCTCCGCCTCGTCGGCCAGCGCGGAGAGCACCCCGCCTTCGGCGCCCGGTGCCAGATAGCAGGGCTTTCCCGTCTCCGTCGTCCACGGCAGCAGCCGCATGTCCTCCTGGAAAAGCGGCTCGTTCGTCTCCGGCATCCTGTGCTCCTCTCCGCGGGTGCCGCTCATGGTCGCCGCCGTCGGCGGGACAGTGCGACGACGTTCGGGGCGTCCGACCGGAGTCATCAAAAGGCGTCAAACCGGTGTCACACGAGCCGCCTTGGTCCTAACGTGGGTCCATGACCACAGCCGAGCACGTTCCGAACGACGTCCTGCGTGCCGTGCGCATCGGGCTGCGACTGAGCCAGGACGACCTGGCCAGGGTGCTGCGGCGCTCCGGTGAGGAAGCCGGGGAGCCGAACGACGCGAGCAAGCGGCTCGTCCAGCGCTGGGAGGCGGGGATCAGCCGTACCCCCCGGCCCGTGTATGCCCGCGCGTTGGAGCGGGTCACCGGGCGGCCGGTGGAAGCGCTCGGGTTCTGCCTCCCGGTGCCGGGGTCGCGCGTGCGGGAGGACGGGCACGGCGGACACGATGTGGAGGCCGAGGAGACGGGAACGGCCGGTGGCGCGGGCGCCCGGGCCCGGCACCAGCAGCAGCCGCCCCCGCACTACGGCGGCGTCTGGCTGAGCCGCTACGAGTACTTCAGCTCGGGTCGCGGCGACACGTTCACCGGGGCCCATCACGTCGTGCTGGTGCAGCACGGGAACCGGCTCACCGGGGAGTCCTTGCCGGGCGGGTCGAACAACCCGGACTCGCCGCTGGCGCTCGAGATGACCGTGGACCGCAACGTGGTCACGGGGACGTGGACGGAGCAGACCGCGACCGGTGGCTACTACGCGGGCGCCCGCTACCACGGCGCCCTTCAGCTTCTCGTCGAGCCGACCGGGCGGCGGATGACCGGCAAGTGGCTCGGGTTCGGCAAGGACTTCGACGTGAACTCCGGCCCGTGGGAACTGGTCTTCCTCGGCGGCTCCACCGGCAAGGCCGCGCTGGAGCGTTACAGCCGCCCGCCGGAGTAGGCGCCGGCCTCCTGCCGCCGTACCGACCGGCGCCGGGTCGCCAGGGTGACGGCGAAGGCCAGCGCCAGCGCCGCCAGCAGGCCCAGGTTGGCGCCGGCCCAGGTGCCGTCCCGGCCGCCCAGGCCCAGGGGGGCCAGGAGGTAGCCCTGCCAGTCGAGCCAGGCGGCGCCGGTGTTGGTGACCAGGCCCCAGCCCACGGCGGTGGCGGCGGCCAGGAGGGTGACGGGCAGCCACCGTACGTCGCCGTAGCGGCCCGCAGGCCTGAAGAGGTCGGCGTCGTCGAGGGTGCGGGTGCGCAGGGCGAGGTCGGCGAGCATGATGCCGCACCAGGCGGCGATGGGGACGCCGAGGGTGGTGAGGAAAGCGGTGAAGGTGCCCAGGAAGTCGTCGGTGAGGAAGACGAGGGCGACGGTGCCCGCGACCATCAGCGCGCCGTCGATTCCGGCGGCGACGTAGCGCGGGACGCGGACGCCGGCGGCGAGCAGCGCGAGGCCGGAGGAGTAGATGTCGAGGACCGCGCCGCCGACCAGGCCCAACACGGCGACCAGCGTGAAGGGGAGGAGGAACCACAGGGGGAGGAGCGTGGTGAGGGCGCCGATGGGGTCGGCGGCCACCGCCTGGTTCAGGTCGGTGGAGGAGCCGGCCAGCAGCAGGCCGAAGACGAAGAGCAGGAGGGGCGCCAGCGAGCCGCCGAACGTGGTCCAGGCGGCGACGGCCGTGCCGCGGGTGCGGCGGGGCAGGTAGCGCGAGTAGTCGGCGGCGGCGTTGACCCAGCCGAGTCCGAATCCGGTCATCACGAACACCAGTGCGCCCACGACCTGTTGCGCTGACCCGTGGGGCAGCGCGGAGACGCGGTCCCAGTGGATCTCGTCGGCCACCAGTGCCACGTAGCCGAGCGTCAGGGCGCCCGTCACCACGGTGATGGCGGTCTGGAGCCGCATGATGAGGTCGAAGCCGATGACTCCGGCGGCGACGGTGAGCGCGGAGACGACGAGCAGGGCGAGGATCTTCGTGCCCGTGCCGCCGCCCCAGCCGAGCCGGTCGAGGACGGTGGCTGTCGCCAGGGTCGCCAGTGTCACCAGGACGGTTTCCCAGCCGACGGTCAGTATCCAGGAGACGGCGGAGGGCAGCCGGTTGCCGCGGACACCGAAGGCGGCCCGGCTGAGCACCATCGTCGGTGCCGAGCCGCGCTTGCCTGCCACGGCGATCAGCCCGCACAGCAGGAAGGAGACGAGGATGCCGGCGGTGCCCGCGAGCAGCGCCTGCCAGAAGGAGAGTCCGAAGCCCAGTGCGAAGGAGCCGTAGCCGAGTCCGAGCACGGAGACGTTGGAGCCGAACCACGGCCAGAACAACTGGGCGGGACGCCCCTTGCGTTCGGCCTCGGCGATGACGTTGAGACCGTTCTCCTCCACCGTCGGCATGGCGCCGCACACCCCCGTCTGCCGTCTGGGCACTCCGGATGCCCGTGGACGGCTTCCGTACGGGCCCGTGGAGCCTCCACGGACGCCGTGCGGTGCGTCAAGCCCCCGCCCGGCCGGGTGCGCCTCGCGTGCCGCCGCGCAGGGAGGCGAGTGTGGTGCACAGGGCGTCCAGCGCCGCCCCGTACGCGTGTTCGGCGGGGCTTCCGTAGCCGGCGACCAGGGACGGGGGCGCCGCGGACGCGTCCGGTGCGGCCGGGGGCCGGAAGCCGGTGAGCGGGTCGAGGCCCACGCCCGCCCGTTCCAGGGCCCGCAGCGCGCGTTCCTCCTCCACGCCGGGCGGCAGGGCCACAACGGCGTGCAGCCCGGCGGCGATGCCGGTGGCGCGCGCCTCGGGTACCCGGGCGGCCAGCGCTTCGACGAGCCGGTCGCGCCGGACGCGGTAGCGCTGCCGCATGGCGCGCACGTGCCGGTCGTAGGCGCCGCGCTCCAGGAAGTCGGCGAGCGTGAGCTGGTCGAGGCTGCCGACGGCCCACTCGGCGGGTGTCTTGGCCGCCAGTACGTCGTCCACGAGGTGGTCGGGCAGCATCATCCACGCCAGGCGCAGCGCCGGTGCCAGGGCTTTGCTGGCGGTGCCGAGGTAGACGACGTGTTCGGGGCCGAGTCCCTGAAGCGCCCCCACCGGGTGCCTGTCGTAGCGGAACTCGCCGTCGTAGTCGTCCTCCAGGACGAGTCCGCCGCAGCGCCGTGCCCAGTCGACGACGGCGGCCCGCCGGTCCGGGTGCAGCGGCACCCCGAGCGGGTACTGGTGTGCGGGGGTCAGCAGCACGGCTCCCGCGTCGGCGAACCGTGGGTCGGTATCGAGTGCCTCCGTCCTCGCGCCGCGCGTGTCCACCGGCAGCGGACGGGTGGGCGCGCCCCGTGTCTGGAGCAGCTCGCGGTGGAAGAACAGCCCGTACTCCTCGACCGCGACCGTCCCGGTGACGACCCTGGCCAGCAGGGCGACGCCCTGCGCGAACCCTGCGCACACCACGATGCGCTCGGGATCGGCGCGCACGCCGCGAGCCCGCGCCAGGTAGTCGGCCAGTGCGCGCCGCAGCTCGGCGGTGCCCCGCAGGTCGCCGTGCGAGAAGGCGTGGGCGGGCGCGGCGGTGAGCGCTCTGCGGGCCGAGGCCAGCCAGGCCGAGCGGGGAAACGCGGTCACGTCCGGCGCGCCGGTGCGCAGGTCGTGCAGGGGCCGTCGCCGGCGGCGTTCCGCGAGGGCCGCACGGGCCCGCCCCTGGAG
>NZ_JASKYT010000415.1:0-5747 GCF_041028275.1 Streptomyces sp. PU-14G | reverse complement strand
CGCCCACACCGCCGACCCCTCCCACTCCCGCCGGGGCCCCCGAGACGCCCGGGCCATCCGGGTCTTCCGCGTCGCCCATGTCGCCCCGAACCCCCGGGTCGCCTCCGCGCGGGCGCCGCTCCGTCTTTCTCGGCAGGCTGCCGCTGGGCGAACGGAAGTACCTCGCGGACGCGCTGCGCACCGAGACGGTGGGTGGCACGCTCCTGCTGGCCGCCGCCGTGCTGGCACTGCTGCTGGCCAACACCGGCCTCAGCGGTCTCTACGAGAGCGTCAGGGACTTCCACCTCGGGCCCGAGGCGCTGCACCTGAACCTGTCGGTGGCGGACTGGGCCAAGGACGGCCTGCTCACGCTCTTCTTCTTCGTCGCAGGGATCGAACTCAAACGCGAGCTGGTCGCGGGTGAGCTGCGCGATCCGCGGGCGGCGGCGCTGCCGATCGTCTCGGCGCTGTGCGGGATGGCGGTCCCCGCGCTGTTCTATCTGGCTTCGGCGGCGGCCGGCGGCGGCGACCTGCACGGCTGGGCGATCCCGATGGCGACGGACATCGCGTTCGCGCTGGGCGTGCTGGCCGTACTCGGCACGGGGCTGCCCTCGGCGCTGCGCGCGTTCCTGCTGACGCTGGCGGTCGTGGACGACCTGGGCGCCATCGTGATCATCGCCGTGTTCTACTCGGCGGGCATCAGCCTCGGCGCGCTGGCGGGGGCGGTCGCGGGGCTGGCGGTCTTCTGGTTCCTGCACCACAGGGGCGTGCGGGGCTGGTACGTGTACGTGCCGCTCGCGGTCGTCGTCTGGGGGCTGATGCACGCCAGCGGGGTGCACGCCACGGTGGCGGGGGTGGCGATGGGGCTGATGTTGCGCTGCACGGTACGGGAGGGCGAGCGGACCTCCCCCGCGGCGCACATCGAACACCTGGTCAGGCCGCTGTCGGCCGGGCTCGCCGTGCCCCTCTTCGCGCTGTTCGCGGCGGGTGTCGCCGTCTCGGGCGGCGCGCTGACGGATGTGTTCACGAAGCCGGAGACCCTGGGAGTGGTGCTCGGGCTGCTGGTGGGCAAGACACTCGGCGTGTTCGGCGGTGCCTGGGCGGCTGCGCGCTTCACCAGGGCGGAGCTGAACCGGGACCTGGCCTGGGCGGATGTGCTGGCTGTCGCCACCCTTTCCGGTATCGGTTTCACCGTCTCTCTGCTGATCAGCGACCTCGCGTTCGCCGGTGGGGCGGCCCTCGGCGACGAGGCGAAGGCCGCCGTACTGACCGGTTCGCTGCTGGCCGCGCTCGTGGCGGGCGTGCTGCTCAAGCTCCGCGCCCGCAGGCACCGTTCGCTGCTGGAGGCCGAGGACCGCGACGAGGACGGCGACGGTGTCCCGGACGTGTACGAGGAGCACGACCCGGACTTCCATCTGCGGATGGCGGCGCTGTACGAGGCGAGAGCGGACGAGCACCGCAGGCTCGCCGAGGTGGCCAGGGGCCGGGACGTGACGGACGATGGTCCGGCATGATCGGAGCCGACGGCATATTGACCGGTCGGTAATCCGGGCACTAGCCAGGGGAAGCCCCGGGCCCGCACCCGCGGGCCCGCCCGCACGCCGCGGGTCCGTACGAGGAACACGGGCCCGTTCGAGGAGCAAGGGAGACACAGCGATGAGCGCAGCCGACGACGGCCGCAGCCTCGGCCAGTTGGTCGCGGCGGCCACTGCGGAGATGTCCGCACTGGTGCACGACGAGATCGCGCTGGCCAAGGTCGAACTGCGGCAGGACGTCAAGCGCGGCGTGATGGGCAGCGGGGCCGCCCTGGTCGCCGGTGTCCTGCTGCTCTTCGCCCTGCCGGTGCTGAGCTTCGCCGCCGCCTTCGGTATCCACAACCTGGGGCTCGGCCTCGCCTGGTCGTTCCTGATCGTGGGCGGCGCGTTCATCGCGCTCGCGCTGATCCTCCTGCTGCTGGCGCTGGCCAAGTTCAAGAGGGTGGCCAAGAGCAAGAGCCCGCAGAAGTCGGTGGCGTCGGCCAAGCAGAGCGCGTCCGTGCTCTCGCACGCCAAGCCGCACCCCCGTGCCTCGGAGAACGGAGGGAAGGAGCGCCCGCAGTTGCAGAGTGTGACACGCTCGTCCGTATGACGCTCGCAGACAGTCCCGCGGCCGTGATCCGTCCCGAGGGCCCCTGGACTCACCGGGACGTGGCCGCCAACGGAGCACGCTTCCACATCACCGAAATGGGTGAGGGGCCGCTGGTGCTGCTGCTGCACGGCTTCCCCCAGTACTGGTGGGCGTGGCGGCACCAGCTCCCCGCGCTCGCGGACGCCGGTTACCGCGCCGTGGCGATGGACCTGCGCGGGGTCGGCGGCAGCGACCGTACGCCGCGCGGCTACGACCCGGCCAACCTCGCGCTCGATGTGACCGGGGTCATCCGTTCCCTGGGCGAGCCGGACGCGGCGCTGGTCGGACACGATCTGGGTGGCTACCTCGCGTGGACGGCGGCGGTGATGCGCCCCAAGCTGATCCGCCGGCTCGTGGCCGTCTCGATGCCGCATCCCCGCCGCTGGCGGGCCGCCATGCTGGCCGACGTACGCCAGACGGCGGCCAGTTCCCACATCTGGGGCTTTCAGCGCCCCTGGGTGCCCGAGCGCCAACTCGTCGCGGACGAGGGCGCCTTGGTGGGGAAGCTGATCAGGGAGTGGGCAGGCCCGAAGCTGGCCGGCCCGACCGAGGACGCGGCGGTCGAGGACGCGGCTGTCGAGAACTACCGGCGCGCGATGTGCGTGCCCTCCACGGCGCACTGCTCGGTGGAGCCGTACCGGTGGCTGGTGCGGTCGCTGGCCCGCCCTGACGGGGTGCAGTTCTACCGCCGGATGAAGCGCCCTGTACGGGTGCCGACGCTGCATCTGCACGGTTCACTCGATCCGGTGGCGCGCACGCGCAGTGCAGCCGGATCGGGGGAGTACGTCGAGGCCCCGTACCGCTGGCGGCTCTTCGACGGGCTGGGGCACTGGCCGCACGAGGAGGACCCGCAGGCCTTCACCAGCGAGCTGGTGCACTGGCTCAGCGACCCGGAACCGGACCGCTGAGCCGCTGGGCCGCTGGGCCACCGCGGGAGCGCGGGAGGGCTGGGTTGCTGGGTTCCAGGTTCCGGACTCCGGTTCGGGGTTCCAGGTCCGGGTTTCCGGCTCCCCCGGCCGACGGGCCGCCGCGTCGCTCACACGTCCCCCTTGCCTCCCTTCCGCTTTCCTCCCCGCCTTCCCTTCGCTTTCCTCTCCTACTTCCCCCGCTTTCCCCTCGCCTCGTACACATGCCCGCCGCATAGGCCGAACGAGGGGCGCGCGGGCGATTACTGACCATGAGCCAGGGGCAGGGAGCGGGTATGGGCTTGACGCACGACTTTGGTGACGTGGCACGCAACCGCGGGCATCTGAGGGGACAGCGCGGCCAGATCTCCCCGCGTGCCGCCGCCCGGCCGCATCCCGCGCACGCCGAGCTGGGCATTCCCCGCATCCTGCGCCGCCGGGCGCGCTGGGTGGGCGCCAGACTGCGGCACACCCGCTCCTGACACCACGGCCTCGGAGCGGCGACAACGGACGGACGGCCCGCTGCCGCCCTCAGCGCGCGGCGGGCCGTGCCCGCGTGGGTCCGGGTTTCCGGTACGCCCCGGTGCGCCCGGGTTCCGATGCCCGGGCACGGCGCCTCAGAGCGCGCAGCCCTGGGTGTTGACCGGCCGCTGCGCCGTGCGGCCCCGTGTGATGTCGTCGCGGATCTCGTCGATGCTCAGTGCGTAGCCGGTGCGGTCGTCGTCGAGGGACTTGGCGAACACGACGCCGTAGACCCGGCCGTCGGGCGTGAGCAGCGGGCCCCCGGAGTTGCCCTGCCGGATCATGGCGTAGAGGGAGTAGACGTCGCGGTTGACGGTGCCCCGGTGGTAGATGTCGGGGCCCTTGGCGTTGACGCGCCCGCGGACCCGCGCGGAGCGGACGTCGTATCCGCCGTTCTCCGGGAACCCGGCGACGATGGCGCCGTCGCCGCTGTCGGCGTCCTGCTCGGCGAAGCGCAGCACGGGTGCGCGTAGCCCGGGGACGTCGACGACGGCGATGTCGCGCTTCCAGTCGTAGAGCACGACGCGGCCCTCGTGGCGCGGTCCCTCGCCGCCGATCTGTACGGTCGGATGCTCGACACCGCCGACGACGTGCGCGTTCGTCATCACCTTGCCCGGCGAGAAGACGAACCCGGTGCCCTCCAGTTCCTTGCCGCAGCCGCGCGCCGTACCGACGACCTTGACGATGCTGCGCCTGGCGCGCTCGGCCACGGGGCTGCCCGCCAGCTTCGGGTCGGGTGGGGAGACGTCGCGGATCGGCTCGTCGGAGAACGGCGAGAAGACCTGCGGGTAGCCGTTCTCGGCCAGCAGGGAGGCGAAGTCGTCGAACCAGCGGTTGCTCTGCTGGGGCATGACCTGGTCGACGCCGTGCAGGATGGCCGAGCCGCGCACCTCCTTGCCGGGCGTCGTGAGGGAGGTGCCGGCCAGTGCGGTGCCCAGCAGCCAGGCGACGAACAGCATCGCGAGGACGTTGACGAGCGCACCCCCGGTCGCGTCCAGCGCACGCGCGGGTGACCAGGTGATGTACTGCCGCAGCTTGTTGCCCAGGTGGGTGGTGAGTGCCTGCCCGACCGAGGCGCAGACGATCACGACGACCACGGCGCCGATCGTCATCCCGGCGCCAGGACGGCTCCCCTCGGTGAACTGGTCCCACAGCAGTGGCAGCACGAGCAGCGCCACCAGGCCGCCCCCGAGGAAGCCGAGGACGGACAGGATGCCGACGACGAAACCCTGGCGGTATCCGACGATCGCGAACCACACGGCTGCCACGATCAGCAGTACGTCCAGCACGTTCACCGAATCATCCTCGCCTCGGGTCCACTTCGACTTCTCTCGCCCGCCCCTCGCTCAGGCCGGCTCCGTGTGGAACGTAGAGGAAGCGGAAGAGACACCGTCTCACGGGGGCGGGGGCGAGGCTCACGCGTGCCAGTCGAGGGGGACCCGGCGATCGGTATCCCAGGGGCGTTCCCAGCCGGCGTAGTGCAGGAGCCGGTCGATGACGCCTGCGGTGAACCCCCACACCAGTGCGGAACCGACCATGAACGCAGGCCCCACGTGTCCGGCCGGATGGACGGCCATGGCGCGGTTGGCCGGGTCGGTGAGCTCGGTGACGGGGACGGTGAACACGCGGGCCGTCTCCGCCGGGTCCACGGGCGCCACCGGACTCGGGCGGCGCCACCACCCGAGCACCGGCGTGACGACGAAGCCGCTCACGGGGATGTACAGGCTCGGCAGCACTCCGAACACCTGAACACCCGACGGGTCGAGTCCCGTCTCCTCCTCCGCCTCGCGAAGCGCCGCACGCAACCTCCCGTCACCCTGCGGATCGCCGTCCTCCGGATCGAGCGAGCCTCCGGGAAAGGACGGCTGTCCGGCGTGCGAGCGCAGGCTGGAGGCGCGCTGGATCAACAGCAGTTCCGGGCCCTCCTTGCCCTCTCCGAAGAGCACGAGGACGGCGGAGGGGCGGCCACCGCCGTCGGGCGGCGGCAGGAAACGGCTGAGCTGGCTCGCCTCCACCGTCTCGGCGGCGTCCCGCACAGGCGCCAGCCAGCCGGGCAGACCGCGCCCGCTGACCTCCACCGGCGGCAGGCCGACGGCCGACGACGGGGCACGGTCGGGGGCCGGCCGACCGTGCGGGGACCGGGAGGACTGGCGGGGCGAGGGCTCGGAGTGGGAG
>NZ_JASKYT010000414.1:0-6506 GCF_041028275.1 Streptomyces sp. PU-14G | reverse complement strand
CCGTAGGCCCGCTCCCGGCAGCCACGGGACCTCCCGATCTCCCCCCTCCCGCGGTGTTATGGCCCCGGCCTCCGCCCTCCTCCTACGGTGTTATGGCCCCGGCCTCGTCACGGCACCGTCGGCGCCCGTCACGGCACCGGCCCGCCCGCCACGGCACCGGCAGCGCCCGTCAGGGCGCCGGGGTGGTGTGGCGGGCCCGTCGCCAGCGGGCGTAGCTCGGGCTCAGCTCGGCGGCGTCGCGGTGCGCGGCGCGGGCGTGCGCCAGCGTGGTCCGTGCCGCGTCGGCGGCGGGCGCGCCCGGATGCCACCCGAGCAGGTGCCGCCACAGCAGCGGTGCCCCCGCCAGTGGACGGGTCACCAGTCCCGGTGTCGGCGGGAACGTCGCCCGGCACAGGCCCACCGCCCGCCCCACCTGCACCAGATGCACACAGGAGGCGGTGTCCGTCTCGTACACGGCCTGCGGCGTGAACCCGGCGCGGGCGCAGGCCGCGGCGAAGCACTCCGCGAAGCAGCCGTCGCCGGGCACGTTCGTCCAGCGCGCCCCGGCGAGTGCGGCGAGCGGCACCTCGTCGCGGTCCGCGAGGGGGTCCTTCTCGGGAAGCATGACGAACACCGGGTCGACGGCCACCTCGCGCCAGGCCACTTCCGCGCCCGCCGCGGTGAACGGTGGCGGGCTCTGGCCGCACGCCCCCGTGAGGGCGTAGTCGATCCGCCCCTCGGTCAGCAGGCCGGCCAGTTCGACGGCCGACCACGACGTGTACGTCGTCACCGACGCGCTCGGGTAGGCGTCGGCCAGCCGGTCCACCAGGCCGCCCAGCAGGGGGCCGTGGGTGCCGCCGAGCCGGAAGCGGGCGGGTCCGCCCTGCCCTGCGGCCCGCTCGCGGCTGAACCTGCGCGCACTGACCTGGAGCTCGGTCACCGCGGGCACCAGCACCCGGGCCCGCTCCAGCACCAGTTCCCCCAGTTCGGTGGGCCGCACCCCGTGCGGGCCGCGGACGAACAGTTCACCGCCGAGCGAGCGCTCCATCCGTTTCAGCTGCGCGCTCAGCGCGGGCTGGGCGAGCCCTAACCCGGTGGCCGCCCGCGTCAGGCTGCCCGCCTCGGCGATGGCCGAGACGACCTTGAGGTGTCTCAGTTCCAGATCCATGTCCTTACGGTGGGGCGGCCCACGGGCCCCGACAAGAGGCGTGCCCCACCCGGCGCCCGGCTCCCGCCCTCGCGAGCGCCCGGGCCGAAGTGGGTGGCTGGTCCGCGCGACGAGTATGTTGTCGTACAGCAAGTGTCACGGGAGAGGAAGAAGGGCGGGACATGACCAGCACGGGTGACGCCTGTGGCATCGCGCACCCGGACGAGGCGCGGACGGAAGTCGTACGGCTCCCCGGCGGTGCCAGCCTATGGGTGGTACGCGCCGAAGGCGGCCTGCGGGACGCCGGCCACCCGGCGCTGAGCGCCGCCACGCCGCACGCCTTGGAAACCGTGGCCGTGGTGATCGACCTGACCTGGGTGCCGCTGGTCTCCGCCGCCGGCGTGCGCGCCCTCGTCTCCCGCGCCCACGACCTGGCGGACGGCGGGATCAAGCTGCTGGTGGCCACCACCGACGAGACGATCGGCCGGGTGCTGGCCGCGGACGGCGCGCTCACCGTCGTCCCCGGCGTCGCGGAGGCAGCCGCGACCTGCACACCGGGCAGCGCGGCTGACGGCGTCGTCGGCGGGGACGGCCTCGTCGGCCTCGGGGACGGCCTCGATAGCGGCGACGACAGCCGCGTCGTGGTCGGCGGAGACGGCGTGGCGGGCCCTGGGGGCAGCCCGGCGGGCCCTGGCGGCAGCCCAACGGCCTCTGGCGGCAGCCCGGCGGGCCCTGGCGGCAGCCCGACGGCCTCTGGCGGCAGGCCGGCCGGCCCGGGCACCGGGGTGGCCGCGGACACGGACGCGGACGACCGGGCCGGAGAGCAACTGGTCCGGTTGCGCGCGGAGGTGCGCAACCTCCGCGCGAAGGCACGCACGCACCCGCTCGTCTCCCGCGCCCAGGGCATCCTCGAAGAGCGCTACCGGCTGCCGGACGACCGCGCGGCCTTCCACCTCATGGAGGCCAGCTCGCAGCGGTTCAACGTGCGGCTGCGCACGCTCGCCTCCGCCGTCGTGACCGTTCCCCGCCCCCGCTCCCCGCACGCCGAGTGGTTCCCGGGACGCGAACGGCGCATACCGCCCGCGCTGGCGTTCCACTCCGGCCTGCGCGCCGGGTCGGCGAACTCCTCCGAGGTGCTGGGCGCGGTACTGCGCCGCAGCATGGAGATCACCGAGACGACGATGGGCAACGTGCAACTCGTCGATCCGGTCACGGGCAGCCTGCGGCTGGAGAAATCCCGAGGGCTCGACGAGGACTTCGAGGAGTTCTTCGACCGCGTCGACCACACCCGCACAGACGGCGCGGAGACCTCCTGCGCGGTGGCCGCCCGCCTGGTCGCCCGCGTCACCGTCACCGACGTGGCGACGGACACGGTCTTCACCGAGCGCGCCAGGCGGGTCCTGCTGGCGGCGGGCAGCCGCGGCTGCCACAGCACACCGCTGACCGCCGCCCCGGGCCGGCTCCAAGGCGTCGTCTCCACCCACCACACCCACCCCGTGCGGGCACTCACCGCGGCGCAGGCGCGGGCCCTGGACGAGATGGGAGCCCAGGCGGGCCGCTGGCTCGACTGGTACCAGCGCACCGTCGTCCTCGACGCCCTGGAGGACCTGCACCACAGAGGAAGCACCTGGGCCTAGAGCCGTCGAAAGTCCTTCGCCCCGTTCGTGTCTTCCAAGCCCGTAGTCCGCGCGCCGAGGGAGCCCAGCAGCGCACCTCCCGCGAACACCAGCCCGACGGACACGATCTTGGCGGCCAGAGGCCCCAGCAGCGGGAGGGGCACGGCGTCTTCCCACCCCCAGTAGGTCCACGTCCCCAACAGCGCCCCGAGGACGACCAACGCGACCGCACCCCAGGCCGCAGGCTTCGCCCACCAGGCCGGCTTGGGCGCGCCCTCCGGTGCAGCGGTCCGCTCCACGTCCTTGTCGGCCACAGCCAACTCTCCCTCGTGTGCAGTGACGAGCGTGAGGGAGGACGCGAGAGTCCGGCAGGACAGTTCGCCGCCCGGCCCGGCCGGCTCGCCCTCCCCCGGCCACGACGGCGCTGCCTCTCGGGCCCGGACAGGCCAGGCCGCTCCCGTCCGACCGGCGGATCACGTGGCGCACGGCGCCCTCGCCAGCCTCGGCCGGCGGGGGCGTTGACGCAGCTCACGCGGCCGGATGACGATGCGGGCATGAGCGCAGCCGCAGCCCCCTGCCCATCGTCGTCTCGCCGGTCCTTCCCAGGGGGGAAGGGATGAGCGCCTGCTGCGGTCCTGACCGTGCGGCGGGGCCCACGGCGGCCCCCGCCGCGGAGGCGGACTTCGCGGTCCCGGCCCGCTCCCGTGCCGACGTTCTGCGCGGCATGGTCCGCGTCCCGGGTGGCCCCTTCCTGATGGGAGGGGACGACGCGGACGCCGTCCCGGTGGACGGTGAGGGGCCGGTGCGCGAGGTCACCGTCTCGTCCTTCCACATCGACGCGACCTGCGTGACGAACGCCAAGTTCGCCCGCTTCGTCAAGGCGACGGGATACCGGACGGAGGCCGAACGCTTCGGCTGGAGCTACGTCTTCGGCCCGTTCGTCCCACCCACGGCCGAGACTTCCGTGCTGCCCGGCACCGTGCCGGGCGCCCCCTGGTGGCGGGCGGTGGAGGGCGCGTACTGGCGGGCGCCCGAGGGGCCGGGCTCCTCGGTCGGGGAGCGCGGCCACCACCCCGTCGTCCACGTCTCGTGGCACGACGCGAGCGCCTACGCGCGGTGGGCGGGCAAGCGGCTGCCCACCGAGGCCGAGTGGGAGAAGGCCGCGCGCGGCGGCCTCGTCCAGGCCAGGTTCCCCTGGGGCGACGAACTCTCCCCCCGGGGCCGGCACCGCTGCAACATCTGGCGGGGCCGCTTCCCCGCGCACAACACCGGGGAGGACGGCCACGTGGGTACGGCCCCGGTCAACGCGTTCGGGGCGAACGGGTACGGCCTGTACAACACGTCGGGCAACGTGTGGGAGTGGTGCGCCGACCGCTTCTCCCCGGACTGGCACGCCGCGGACCGTCCCGAGACGCGGACCGACCCCGCCGGGCCCCCTCAGGGCGCCAACCGTGTGCTGCGCGGTGGCTCACACCTGTGCCACCACACGTACTGCAACCGGTACCGCGTCGCCGCCCGCACCGCGAACGCGCCCGACAGTTCGACGGGACACGGCGGGTTCCGCTGCGCGGTGTCGGAGTCGGCGCTGCCGGATCACTGATCCTCCGTGGACCGGGCCCACGCGATCCGGTGCACGTCCCGCAGCGCCTCGACAAGACGGGCCGCGACGTAGCGCACCTGCTCGACGGTGGCCTTGCGGTCGGCGAGCAGGTCGTCGGCGTACCCGATCAGGTCCCGCGCCATGGCGAGCTGGACGGCCTCCACGTCGTCGGCCAGCCGCGAGACGGGCCCTGTTCCGTCGCCGACGACGTAACAGGGCTTCCCCTCCGGCGTCTCCCAGGGGAGCAGTCGAGCCATTTCGTGCGCCTTTCTCCGTCTGTAGCGAACCCCTCACACGCTGCAACGGGGATCGCTACGCTGACGAGGGGGTCCGGGGTGACACCGCCTTCGTCGCGAGGGAGCGCACGATGAGTAACGCCTATGGGGAATGGCTGCGGGCGCGGCGCGAGGCCGCGGGGATGACACAACAGGAGTTGGCGGACCTCGCCTTCATGACACGGTCGCACATCTCCCATATCGAGGCCGGGCGCCGCGTCCCCTCGGAGGAGGACGCCAGGCGCCTCGACCGCGCGCTCAACACCGGCGACGTACTGAGCAGTTTCCGTCCCCGGCAGGACGACAACGAGGCGGTCGCCGACTACTTCGAAGCCGCGCTGGTCCTGGAACGACAGGCCACGGCCATCCGGGAGTTCGGGCTGTCGTTCGTACCCGGCATCCTCCAGACGGAGGCGTACGCGCGAGCGGTATTGCGGGGCGGCTTCCCCCCGTTGGGCGACGAAGAACGTGACCGGCTCGTCGTCACACGGCTCAAGCGCACGAAGGTCCTCGACTCGCCGGTGACACCGGTGGTGTGGGCGCTGCTCGACGAATCGGTGCTGCGCCGACCGGTGGGCGGCGCAGCCGTGATGGCGGAACAGTGCGCCCATCTCGCGCGCCTGGTCGAGACCGAACGCATCCGCCTGCACGTGCTGCCGCTGGGTCTGGGCATCCACCCGTTGCTGGCCAGCATGCTCAGCCTGATGTGGTTCGAGGACCAGCCGCCGGTTGCTTATACGGAAAGCCTGCGACTGGGCAGGGTCCATGATGCGCCGTCAGTAGTTGAGCAACTACAAAGCCGATACGCTTTGGCCATGGGCGACGCGCTCCCGTTGAAGGAGTCTCTTCGCCTACTGAGGAAATCAGCGAAGGGATACGTAGACGATGAGTGAGCGCACCCTCCCGGACGCTTCCATGCTGCACGGCTGGCGCAAGTCGTCCTACAGCAACGACGAAGGTGGCAGCTGCCTCGAAGTCCTCGACACGGACAGCGCCACCATCCCCGTCCGCGACTCCAAAAACCCGCACGGCCCCGCCCTCCTGCTCCCCTCCCCCGCCTGGACGTCTTTCATCGACTCCCTCAAAGCGAGTCACTACCACGGGTGAGGCGGCAGGACTGCACAAGGCGGGCACGTCACAAGGGGGTACGAAGACGATGAGTAAGCGCACGCTTTCCAACGCGTCCACGCTGCACGGCTGGCGCAAGTCGTCCTACAGCAACGACCAGGGCGGGAGCTGCCTCGAAATCGTCGACACGGACAGCGCCACCATCCCCGTCCGCGACTCCAAAAACCCGCACGGCCCCGCCCTGCTGGTCCCCTCAGCCTCCTGGGCCGCCTTCATCGACTCCCTCAGGACAGACCACTACCGCAGGTGAGCGTGCCGTTCCACACAACGCGGGCATCGGACTCCGGCGCCCCATCCCACGCCCGCGAGGGCGAAGTCGCAAAGGGGCACGTAGACGATGAGTAAGCGCACCCTCCCCGACGCGTCTGCGCTGAGCGGCTGGCGCAAGTCGTCCTACAGCGGTAACGAGGGCGGCAGTTGCCTCGAAGTCGTCGACACGGACCCCGCCACCATCCCCGTCCGCGACTCCAAAAACCCCCAAGGCCCCGCCCTCCTACTCCCCTCCCACGCCTGGGGCGCCTTCATCGACTCCCTCAAAGCGAGCCACGACCACGGGTGAGGCGGCAGGGCTGCACAAGGCGGGCACGTCACAAGGGGGTACGAAGACGATGAGTAAGCGCACGCTTTCCAACGCGTCCACGCTGCACGGCTGGCGCAAGTCGTCCTACAGCAACGACGAAGGTGGCAGCTGCCTCGAAGTCCTCGACACGGACAGCGCCACCATCCCCGTCCGCGACTCCAAAAACCCCCAAGGCCCCGCC
>NZ_JASKYT010000413.1:0-5835 GCF_041028275.1 Streptomyces sp. PU-14G | reverse complement strand
GGGGCTACCGCTGGCGCCCCGGAATGGGCGGGGCGGTGCTGACGTCATGGCGGGGTCTCCTGCGATACGGGGACTCAACGCGCGCTGCAGCGCACCAAGTTAGGCTTCCCCCGCCTCGAACGGAATGCCTCCGCCCGCGCTTCGTGCGCCCCGTGGACTGTGGCTCGGGCCGGGCCAGGCCGACGCGACACGACAGCACGCGGGCCGGCCGTGTGACAGAGCGTGCCGGCCGGTTACCCGGTGTGCGGTCGGGCATGTCCGAGCGCGTGCGTACGGGGCGCGCGGGGTACCCGGCGCCGGCCGGCCACCGCCGGGCCGCACGCACCCGAGAGCAAAGGAGGGGACGCCATGCCGGCACACGGCACCGTCGCGCAGCGTCTCGTCGACACCCACCTCGTCGAGGGGAAAGCCGAGGTCGGCGAGGAGATCGGGCTGCGGGTCGACCAGACGCTGACCCAGGACGCCACGGGCACTCTGGTGATGCAGGAGCTGGAGGCGCTGGGCCTCGACCGCGCACAGACCGAGGTCAGCGTCCAGTACGTCGACCACAACATTCTCCAGGCCGACGAGCGCAACGCCGAGGATCACGCCTTTCTGCGCTCCGCCGCCAACCGCTTCGGCCTGTGGTACTCCAAGCCCGGCAACGGGGTCTCGCACCCCACTCACATGCAGCGCTTCGGCGTCCCCGGCAAGACCCTCGCCGGATCGGACTCGCACACCTGTGCGGCAGGCTCGCTGGGTATGCTCGCGGTCGGCGTCGGCGGCCTCGAGGTGGCGCTGGCGATCGCCGGGCGGCCCCTGTACGTACGGATGCCGCAGATCTGGGGCGTACGGCTGACGGGCGAGCTGCCGCCCTGGGTGAGCGCCAAGGACGTGATCCTGGAGATGCTGCGGCGGCACGGCGTCAAGGGCGGCGTGAACCGGATCATCGAATACCACGGCCCCGGCCTGGCCTCGCTGACGGCCATGGATCGCCACGTCATCGCCAACATGGGAGCGGAGCTGGGCGCGACCGCCACGGTCTTCCCCTCCGACGAGGCCGTCCGCGACTTCCTGCGCTCCGAGGACCGGGAGGCCGACTTCACCGAGATCGGCGCCGAACCCGACGCCACCTACGACCTCGACGAGGAGATCGACCTCTCGGCGCTCGAGCCGCTGGTCGCACGCCCCTCCTCGCCCGGCGACGTGGTGCCCGTGCGCCAGGCTGCGGGCGAGCCGGTCTCCCAGTGCGTCATCGGCTCCTCCGCCAACCCCGGCCTGCGGGACTTCGCGATCGCGGCGGCCATGGTCAAGGACCGGCGTACCGCGGACGGTGTCAGCCTCGACATCAACCCCACCTCCCGCGAGATCCTCCAGGACCTCACCCGCTCCGGCGGCACGTTCGACCTGATCGCGGCGGGTGCACGGCTGCACCAGAGCGGCTGCCTGGGCTGCATCGGGATGGGCCAGGCCCCGGCAGCGGGCCGCAACTCGCTGCGGACCATGCCCCGCAACTTCCCCGGCCGCTCCGGCACGGAAGAGGACTCCGTGTGGCTGTGCTCACCGGAGACGGCGGCAGCCTCGGCGCTCACCGGCACCCTCACCGACCCCCGCGACTGGGCGACGGAAACCGGCACCGCTCCGCCCTCGCTCGACCTGCCCGAGCACGCTTCCGTCAATACCGGCATGCTGGAGCCCCCACTGCCCGAGGAGGAGGCCCGGGCGGTGGAACTGCAACGGGGCCCGAACATCTCAGCGCTGCCCGACCTCGACCCCCTCCCCGACACCCTGACCGCTCCCGTGCTGCTCAAGGCCGCGGACAACGTGTCCACCGACGAGATCTCCCCCGCGGGGGCGAAGGCGCTGCCGTACCGGTCGAACATCCCCAAGCTCGCCGAGTTCACCTTCACCCGGCTCGACCCGGAGCATCCGCGCCGGGCCACGGAGCACGGCGGCCCTTACCTCGTCGTCGGCGGCGAGAACTACGGGCAGGGCTCCTCGCGCGAACACGCCGCCATCACACCTCGCCACCTGGGGATGCGGGCCGTGGTGGCGCGCTCCTTCGCCCGCATCCACTGGCAGAACCTCGTCAACTTCGGTGTGCTGCCCCTGGAGTTCGAGGACGGCGGCGACTACGAACGCGTCCACGAGGGCGACACACTCCGCCTGGCCGGCCTGCACGCCGCACTCGCCCCCGGTGCCGAACCCGTGCTGCGGCTGCACAACCAGACCCGCGACGAGGAGTACGCGGTGCGCCACCGCCTCTCCCCGCGCCAGCGCGACCTCGTCCTCGCCGGCGGCATCATCCCGGCACTGGCTACGGAGTGAAGCCGCCGTCCGACGACGGGGCGGGGCCCACTCGTCGCTCCGCCCTCTTCACCCGGTTCTGTCACCTCGCCGAGGCGAGAACGGGCCACGAACCTCGCGGTATCGCCCCTCCGTGGCGCCGAACTGGTCGATGATGGACGGAGGTTGCTGTCTCGGAGAGGAGTTCCAGGTGAGCGGGGCGGGTCACACGGCACCGAAGCCGGGCACGAAGCCGCACACGGCGCGGCTGTACGACTACTTCCTCGGCGGAAAGACGCACTACGCCGTCGACCGGGAGGCGGCCATCCCGGCGCTGAACAAGAACCCGCACGCGATGGTCGCCGCGCGGCAGAACCGCGAGTTCATGCACCGCGCCGCCCTGTACGCGGTGAAGGAGCTCGGCATCCGCCAGTTCCTCGACATCGGTACCGGCATCCCAACGGTGCCCAATCTGCACCAGGTGGTCCAGGAGGTGGCGCCCGAGTCCCGGATCGTCTACTCCGACAACGACCCCATCGTCCTGGCCCACGCCCGCGCTTTGATGAGCAGCACTTCCGAAGGAGCCACGGACTACATCGAGGCCGACGTGCGCGACCCGGGGACCATCCTCGACCACGCACGGAAGACGCTGGACTTCGACTCCCCCATCTCGCTGTCGGTCGTCGCGTTGCTGCACTTCATCACCGACGACGACGATCCCTACGGGCTCGTACGCCAACTGGTCGCCCCGCTGGCGCCCGGCAGTGCGCTGATCCTCTCGCACGGCGCCCTGGATCTCGACGACGGGCGGATGGCCGCCCTGGCCGAGCACTACCGGCAGGCGGTCACCCCCACCCAGTTCCGGACCAAGGAAGAGACCGCCGCCTTCTTCGAGGGGCTGGACCTGGTCGCCCCGGGGATCGCGCCGACCTGCGCGTGGCGGATGGATCTGGAGCTCGGCCCGGTACGGCAGCTTCCCGGGACGGTCTCCCCCGCCGAGGCGGGCGTCTGGGCCGGAGTGGCCGTCAAGCCCTGACCTCACCCCCCACCGGCGCCCCGTCGCCCGCCGCACCCGCACCGGGCTCCCGTGGCACCTGCCGTGGGTGAAGGGGCGCCTGTGCGCATAGGCTCGGCAGATGGCGAAGTACTTCGACGTGCATCCCGACAACCCACAGCCACGCACCGTCCGCACGGTGACCGACAGCATCCGGACGGGCGCGCTCATCGCGTACCCGACGGACTCCTGTTTCGCTCTGGGATGCCAGCTGGGCAGCCGCGACGGCATGACCCGCATCCGGTCCATCCGCAATCTCGACGAACGCCACCACTTCACGCTCGTGTGCCAGAACTTCGCGCAGCTGGGCCAGTTCGTCCACGTCGACAACGACGTGTTCCGCGCGGTCAAGGCGGCGACCCCCGGCCGCTACACCTTCATCCTCCCCGCCACGAAGGAAGTGCCGCGCAAGCTGCTCCACCCGAAGAAGAAGACGGTCGGCGTCCGCATCCCCGACCACGTGGTCACCCAGACACTGCTGGCCGAACTCGGTGAGCCGCTGCTCTCCAGCACCCTTCTCCTGCCCGACGAGGAGGAGCCGATGACCCAGGGCTGGGAGATCAAGGAGCGGCTCGACCACGTGGTGGACGCCGTGGTCGACTCAGGAGACTGCGGCACCGAGCCCACCACGGTGGTGGACTTCTCGGGCGACGCCCCCGAGATCGTGCGGCAGGGAGCGGGCGACCCCGCACGCTTCATGTGACCAAAGCCCGGGCCCAGGTCCGGTCGGTGCTCACCGGTCCCGGGCCGGAGCCGGGGGCGGAAGCCGGGCCGGGGCCGGGTCGGGGCGCTGCGCGTCGGGGCGCTCGGGGCGGCAGTGACACGGACGTGGACGCGCGGGAATTCGGTTGTACGGGCCACCGCACCCTGCGAGCATGCCCGGCATGACCTCCGTCTTCCGCGTCGCGCCGTGTCACGAGGCAACGCGGCGGGTGTGCAGGGGCCCGACCGGCTCCCGGTAGAGGTGGCACGCGAGCCGGCGACGCGCTCGCGAACAGCCCCCGCCCGAGACGGTTCGCACACTCGTGCGGGCGCCCCGCAGCATGCCCGGCAGGACATGTGTGCGACCTCCATCCCCCTCCGACCCCGGCACTCCGCTCTCCGGAACGACGGCATCCGTCTCCGGCCGTTGCGGCCCGCCCGAACCCTGGGAGAAGCGATGCACAACCGGACCGACGCCAACCGGACCGACGCCACCACCACCGAGTCCGACCAGGACCTCTATCCGGCCGACCGTCTCGACCACGTCCGTACCGCAGCCGCGGACGCGGGGCTGGACGCCCTGCTGATCTCCCCCGGAGCCGACCTGCGGTACCTGACCGGTTACGACGCCATGCAACTGGAGCGGCTGACCTGCCTGGTCCTCCCCCTCGAGGGCCGGCCCTTCCTGCTGGTGCCCGCCCTGGAGGAACCGGCCGCGCAGGCCTCGCCCGCCGGGGCGCTGGGGGTGGAGATCCTCGCCTGGCAGGAGACAGAGGACCCCTACGCCATCATCGCCTCCCGCCTGCCCGCCTCTGCCATGCGCGTCGGCGTCGACAACCACATGTGGGCGGAGAAGACACTCGCCTTCCAGGACGCCCTGCCCCACGCGCGGCAGGAGTTGGCCGGCACCGTACTGAGCGAGCTGAGGACGCGGAAGACACCGCGGGAGGTCTCCGCCCTGCGGCGCGCCGGGGCGGCCATCGACCGCGTGCACGCCCGCATGGGGGAATGGCTGCGCGCCGGGCGTACCGAACGCGAGGTCGGCCGGGACATCGCGACCGCGATCGCCGCCGAGGGACATGCCCGGGTCGACTTCGTCATCGTCGGCTCAGGGCCGCACAGCGCGAGCCCCCACCACGAGCTGTCCGACCGGGTGATCCGGCCGGGCGACCCCGTGGTCGTCGACATCGGCGGCACCACCGCGGAGGGGTACTGCTCCGACTCGACCCGCGTGTACGTGGTGGGCGAGCCGCCCGAGGAGTTCCGCCGGCTCCACGACGTCCTCCTGCGCGCACAGCGTGCACAGACCGAAGCCGTGCGTCCCGGCATCACCGCCGAGCAGCTGGACGCCGTCGGACGGGACCTGATCACACAGGCGGGCTACGGTGCGTACTTCATCCACCGCACAGGGCACGGGATCGGCCTGGAGAGCCACGAAGAGCCCTACATCGTCGCCGGTAGCCGGCAGCCGCTGGCACCCGGCATGGCCTTCTCCATCGAGCCCGGCATCTACCTGCCCGACCGGTACGGCGCCCGCATCGAGGACATCGTGGTCTGCACCGACGACGGTGGGGAGCGGCTGAACACCACCGAACGCGACCTGACCGTCCTCCCCTGACACCGGCTCCGCGCTCTCCCCCCGAGGTGTATGGGGGGAGGGGAAGGAGGTGCGGTGACCCGTTGTGAGGGGTTACTGAACCGGGCGTGCGAGCAACTTGCCACAGGAGCGGTCGGGTTGTGAGGGCACCCATAGGGGCCAGGTCACATACGAAGCACCTTCGCATGTCCGATTTGCCGGGACGGGGGGCGGGGGT
>NZ_JASKYT010000412.1:0-6012 GCF_041028275.1 Streptomyces sp. PU-14G | reverse complement strand
CCTCTCCCTCCGCCCCGGCGTCCGTGGCTCCCTCCGCCCCGGCGTCCGTGGCTCTCGTCGCGCCAGGGTTCGTGGCTCCCTCCGTGCAAGGGCCCCTCTTCCTTGCGGGCAGGAGCGAGGCCCCACGACTCAGCGCGGGCCGGCGCCGGTGGCGCGTTCCGGCGCGGCCCTCGCAGCCGCCTCCGGCCGGCGGCCCGCAGCCGCCTCCGGCCGGCGGCCCGCAGCCGCCTCCGGTCCGGTGCCCGCGGCTCCCTTCGGTCCGCGATCCGCGGCCCCCCTCGGCCCGGTGTCGCCCGTCTCCCGCTCCCGGCCGGTACCGAGGTCCGTGATGAACAGGTGGCCTGGGGCCTCCGTCAGTGCGAACGGCGGTCGCGTCGCCCTCAGGGCCGCCTGAAGGGTGACGCCGCTCGTCCAGAACACCGGGATGTCGCCCGCTTCGGGCCGTACCCGGCCGCCGAAGTCCGGCCGGGAGAGTGCCCGGATGCCGAGCGCCCCCGGGTCCCCGACGTGTACCGGACCGTTCCGGGCCAGCGGTGTGGTCGCCCCCGCGGCGCGAGCCACCGGTACCAGATGGGCGGGGACCGGCCGCATGGCCACCACCAGCGGGCCGCACAGCCTTCCCGCGGGGCGGCACGAGCGGTTGGTCACGTACAGGGGCACCGTCTGTCCCTGTTCCAGATGGCGCAGGGGCACGCCCGCCGCGGCCAGCTCCGCGTCGAGGGCGACGGGCCGGCCGAGGAGGAAGGGCACGAGGTCGTCGCGCCAGCGGTGGGCGATCCCGAGGGGCTCGTCGAGGAGTTCGCCGTCCTCCCAGACGCGGTAGCGGGGCAGGTCGGTCCGCAGGTCGGCGCCCGGTGCCAGTGGGGTGCTCCAGACGCCTGGCTCACCGACGTCCAGTACGGGCAGCGCGTGGCGGTTCCGCGCGCAGTACGACGCCAGGTCCGGGGCCCACGCGAGGGGGACGGCCGCCAGGTGTGCCCGCACGTGCCCCGGCGCCCAGCCGGCCGTGTGCGCGTCGAGTCCGGCCCGGTACAGCGCCCGGGCCTCGGCGGGTCCGGTGCGGTCCGGCGTGGCGGTGTGCGGTGCGGTGGTGGACATCTCGTTCCCCCTGTCTGGGAGTGTCGTGCCGTGGGGGCTCGCGGGCGGGTCCGGTCGGGCCCGCGGACGGAGCCGGTGGGACGGGGCCGCGGCACGGGGCCCGCGGCTCGGACCGGCACAACGCGACCGGCCGCGTGTTCAGTCCAGGTCGGCCAGTTCGCGGCCGCGTGTCTCGGGCAGGCCGAGGAGTGCCAGGGCCGCGATGGCATAGGCGGCGGCCCCGAAAACCAGCGCGCCGCCCACGCCCCAGCTGTCGGCCAGGGCGCCCACCAGCGCGGGGAAGGCGGCGCCCAGGCCGCGGCCGACGTTGTAGGTGAAGCCCTGTCCGGTGCCGCGTACGGAGGTGGGATACAGCTCGGCGAGGAACGAGCCGAAGCCGCTGAAGATGGCGGACATGCAGAACCCGAGGGGGAAGCCGAGCACGAGCAGCAGTGCGTCGGCGCCCTCGGGCACGCGGGTGTAGCCGAGGACGCAGGCGGCGGAGGCTGCGGCGAAGACGGCGATGGTCTTCTTGCGGCCCAGCAGGTCGGTCAGGTAGCCGCCGGCGAGGTAGCCGAGGAACGCTCCCAGGATCTGCGCGGCGAGGAATCCGCCGGTGGTGACGACGGCGAATCCGCGGTCCTTGGCCAGGTAGGCCGGCACCCAGGTGGCGAGCGTGTAGTACCCGCCCTGCACGCCGGTGGCCATCAGCGAGGCGAACACCGTGGTGCGCAGCAAGCCGTGCCGGAAGACGGCGGCGAAGGTCGCGGCGGACGAGTGCCGGGCGCGCTGCCGCTCGGCCGCGGGCGCGTCGCTGACGTTCTTGCGTACGTACAGCACCAGCAGCGCGGGCAGTGCTCCCGTGAAGAACATCACGCGCCAGGCCGTCGAAGGCTCCAGGAGTCCGAAGACCGCCGTGTAGACCAGCACGGCCAGCCCCCAGCCGACGGCCCACGCGCTCTGTACGGCGGCCAGTGTGCGGCCCCGGTGCCGCGCCGAGGTGTACTCGGCCACCAGGACCGCGCCGACTGCCCATTCGCCGCCGAAACCGACGCCCTGGAGCGCCCGGAAGACGAGCAGCGTCTCGTAGTTGGGCGCGGCTCCGCAGGCGACGGTGAACAGCGCGTAGGTGACGACCGTCGCGAGCAGGGCCCGTACCCGTCCGACCCGGTCGGCCAGGACTCCGGCCAGGGCGCCGCCCGCTCCGGAGGCGACCATCGTCACGGTGACCAGCAGTCCGGTCTGTCCGCTGCTGAGATGGAAGTACGCCGCGATGGCGACCATGCTCAGCGGCAGTGCGTAGAAGTCGTACGCGTCCAGGCCGTATCCGCCGAAGGCGCCGGCGAAGGCGCGCCGCCCGCGGGGGCCCAGGGAGCGGAGCCAGGCGAAGGCTCGGACCTCTTCCTCGTTCTGACCGTTGTCGTCGCTCGCGGCGCGAGCCTTGTCAGTCGTGCTCATGGGCACCTCGCAGACAGCGGACCGGCGTCCGGACGGACGCACGCCAATGGGACGGCCGTGCAGCTGAGTTGGGGCGGGGGGTGACGCAGGTCTCACCTCGCCGAGCCTTAAAGTAGAGGATTGTTGAACGATTCCGCAATCCTCATGTTGTTTCGTTCTCGGAACTGCGGTTGACTTCGGCCATGACCGACAACGTGCTGGAGGAACTCAGCGACGACCGCAAGCTGTTGGGGCGCACCAGCACCGCCGAACGCGTCGCGGGCATCCTGCGCGGCAGGATCATCGAGGGCGGGTTCCGTCCTGGGATGCGACTGGCGGAGGAGGAGATCGGCCGCGCCCTGGGCGTCTCCCGCAACACCCTGCGCGAGGCGTTCCGGTTGCTCACCCACGAGCGGCTCCTCGCCCACGAGCTCAACCGCGGCATGTTCGTCCGAAAGCTCACCGTCGAGGACCTGGAGGACCTCTACCGGGTGCGCCGCCTGGTCGAGTGCGCCGCGCTGCGGCAGCTGGCCGCCCCGCCCTACGCCCTGCACACGATGGACGCCGCGGTGGCGGCGGGGCTGAGCGCGCGCGCCGAGGAGCGCTGGCGGGACCTGGGGACGGCCAACATGCACTTCCACCAGGGGATCGTCGAACTCGCCAAAAGCCCCCGCGCCGACGCGATGATGCGCGGCGTGCTGGCGGAACTGCGGCTCGTCTTCCACGTCATGGAGAACCCCCGCCGCTTCCACGAACCCTACCTGCCGCGCAACCGCGAGATCCTGGACGCGCTCCGGGACGGCGACGCCCCCGGTGCCGAGCGGCTGCTCGCCGTCTACCTCGACGACTCCCGGCGCCAGCTCGCCGACGGATACGCCCGCCAGCTAGGCTGACGGGTCGGCTCACTCCCCGCGGCGCCACCGAGCCAACCGCCCGGACCGTGACAACCGTGCCGTTTCGGGTCTTGTCAGTGCGACGGCTTAATGTGTCCGTCGTGACTGAGAGCGCCACCACGACGAGCAGCCCGGTGGGGACAGGTGCGTCCGCACCCTCCCCTGCCCCGGGACCCGCGGCCGACGAGGGCCTGGCCCGCCGCCTGCGCGCGCTCGCCTGCACGGCGCCGCTGCACGACCTCGACACCCGCAAGGCCAACCTCGCGGGGGAGTACGGCGCCTACGAGATGGCCGAGCTGGCGCTGGCCGCCATCGACCAGGTCACCCTCCAGATGGACTTCGACACCGGCGCCGACCACGAGCAGATCCTGGCCAGGCTGCTGCCCCGCGTCGCCGCCCAGGCACCGGCCCGCCCGACGGCCGAGCACGAGCGCGTCGCCCGCTGGGTGCTGGAGAACCTGATCAACGTCGGCAGCGTGGACCGCGGCTTCCGCGCCGTCTACGGCACCTTCGGCACCGACGGCGTCTACGTACGGCGGGACTACGACTTCAAACTCATCGAGGAGGTCCCGGGCCCCGGCGGCAGCGTCTACCTGCGCACCACGGACGAGGCCGTCAACGTCCTGGTGGGCGCCCTGGACACCGACGTCACGAGCGCCCAGATCGCCGCCGAGGTCAAGCTGGAGGTGCTCATCAACCGCGGGCGTCTCGCCGACGCGCAGCTCGCCGCCGAACAGGCCCGCTACCGCACCGTGCAGTACGCCGAGACGCTGCGCCGCACCCTGGAGGCCACCCGCCGCGACGTGCGCGCCGTCGACTGGCTCAACGCCGTACCCGACATGATCACCGAGGCGCTCGACCACGTCGCCGACCGCTACCGCCACGAGAACGCCATCCTCACCAACATCCGCAAAGCGCGCGACGAAGCCGACTCCGAACGCGGCCCCGACCACAAGCGCCGCGCGGCCGAACTCGTCGACATCGTCAAGGACTGCATCCGCCGCCACACCCAGCTCCAGTCGCGGCTGCTGGAGGCAGGACCGCTCTTCCGCGCCGAACAGGACAGGCAGGCGTTCGCCCCGCCCGCCGCCCGCGCGGGACTCGACCTGCACGGGCAGCTTCTCGCCCCGGTCCTGCCGCTGCCCCTGGAAGAGGCCACCCGCGTGACCGACGCCTTCTTCGCACGGGGAGCCGGGCTGCGGACACCCGGCGCCGTACGCCTGGGCGACCTGACCGACCTGCTCCTCACCCCGCCCGCCCCCCGCGAGCACCTCGGCGCCGAGATGCCCGAGCCCGACCTGGTGGCCACACCGGACGACAGCCGCTTCAGCGAGCGGCAGATGGAGGCCGCCATGGAGCTGCTGGAGCTGCCCGCCGACGCTCCCCGCCGGCTGTCGGGGCTGCTGGCCGACGCCCGCCGGCGCGACCCCGACCTGCCGTACCTCATAGCCCTGCTGGCCGTCCACGCCGCGAGCCCCCCGGTGGGCACGGCCTACCGCCAGGGCGAGCAGCGGCTGGTGTTCGCCGTCGACGACGGCACTCCGCTGCAGGACCCGGAGTTCGGCGGAGCGGACCTGATCGTGGGGACGGCGCTGCTGGACGCCGCCGGAATGGCGGCGGACCGGACGGAGGCGGCATGACCCCTGCCCACCGCACCCGCCGGCGGCGGGGTCCCACGCTCCCGCACGAGACGAACGAGTACGGATCATGACTGACTTCACACCGGAGCCCGACCCCGAGGAGGGGGCAGGCCGCAGCGGCGCCGCGGCGCAGGTGACCCCCGCGGACGCGGCGGACGCGGCGCGGCTCGTCTCCTACGGCCTGCACCCCAAGCTGGCCCCCGCCAGGGACGTGGACTACACCGAGCTGCTGCGCCGCTACCGCGACGAACCCGCCTTCGCGCGCCTGGCCGACGCCGTGGCGACCGGTCTCGGCCTCGTCGTCCTGGAGGTCTCCACCCGCGCGGGCATGGCTCTCGCCGCCGCCGAGGACTCCGTCTTCGCGGTCCGCATGGGGGACTACGCGCGCCGGGCCACGGCCGACTCGGCCGACCGCTTCCTGCACGGCCTCGCCCATCTCGCCTGCGCCGCCATGGCGTTCCCGCGCCCCGAAGACCTCGCGGACGACGGCTACATCGGCCGGATCACCGTCAACGGCGTCGACTCCTTCGTCCGCCAGGCGTGCCGCAGGCTGGAGGAACGGGCCGAGGCCGAGGGCGAGAACACCGACCCGGCCACCGACGCGCCGAGCCTGGAGGCCGCCTGGCGGGTCTACGCACGCCGCAGTGCGACCGGTGCCACCAAGGACGCCCGCAGGCTCGCGGGGTCGACGACGGGCATCGTCGCCAAGGCCGTCTCCTTCCTCGCCGACTCCGGTTTCCTCCAGCGGACCGGGGACGACTCCGGCGGCACCTACCGCACCACGGCCCGCTACCAGCTCCAGGTTCGCGACATGGCGGGCAACGCGGCCATGGCGGAACTGCTGGAGCTGGGTGTCGTCCCCGTCTCCGACGGCACGGCGAGCCTGCTGCCGCCGCGCGACGAGGACGGTCTGGACCTGGCCCCCGACGCCGGGCTCCCCTTCCACTCCTGACCCGCCGCCCGCC
>NZ_JASKYT010000411.1:0-6100 GCF_041028275.1 Streptomyces sp. PU-14G | reverse complement strand
CCCCTTCCCCGCGCCCCTTCCCTGCCTGCCTGGGGGGGGGGGCCCGGGTCGCACCCGTCACGGGAAGGGGCGCGGGGAAGGGGTGCGAGGGCTTACTGGTTGCCCTTGTCCCGCTTCTCCTGCCACTCCTGCGCGCGGTCCTGCGCCTTGTCCTTCATCTCTTCGCCCTTCTCGCGGACCTGCTGCCCGCGGTCGTCGGACGACTTCTCGCCGGAGCTCTTCTCCTTGCCCTTGTGCTGGAGCTGCCCCATCTTGTCCTTGAACTGGTCTGCGAGGCCCATCGGTACTCCTTCGGTGTTGTCCTGAAGGGCTCCTTCCACCCTCGCACGCCGGTGCGAAGAGTGCATTCCGCGCCAAACGGGCGAACCGCCCGGGCATTTTTTACGTGCTCACGTGCTCACGTGCTCAGGGGCGGGGCGGCAGCGGTGGCCGTGACCGGTCCGGGACGTCCCGGTAGTCGGGCGGCGTCCGCGCGGGGTGCCGCTCCAGCAGGTCGAGTGCGGTGGTCACGGCGCTCCCCAGGACGGAACTGCGCCCCTCGGCCCAGTCGAGGGGCGTCCGCAGGACCTCGATGTCGGGGTCGACGCCGCGGTTCTCGACCGACCACCCGAAGCCCTCGAACCAGGCCGCGTTCATCGGCACGGTGATCACCGTCCCGTCGCCGAGCCGGTGCCGCCCTGTCATGCCGACGACGCCGCCCCAGGTGCGGGCGCCGACGACAGGCCCGAGGCCGAGCTGCCGGAACGCGGCGATGATCATGTCGCCGTCGGAGGCGGTGGCCTCGTCGGCGACGGCGACCACGGGCCCGCGCGGCGCGTTGCTGGCGTACGAGACGGGCTCGGCGTTGCGGGTGAGGTCCCAGCCGAGGATGGTGCGGGTCAGCTTCTCCAGGACGAGCTCGCTGATGTGGCCGCCCGCGTTGCCCCGCACGTCCACGATCAGCGCCGGCCGGGAGACCTCCAGGCGCAGGTCGCGGTTGAACTGTGCCCACCCCGAACCGCCCATGTCGGGGATGTGCAGGTAGCCGCACCGCCCGCCGCTCAGCTCGCGGACGACGTCGCGGCGGCGGGCCACCCAGTCCTGGTAGCGCAGCGGGCGTTCGTCGATCAGCGGGACGACGGCGACCCGGCGCGGGCCCGCCTGCTCCAGGGTGAGTTCGACGGTGGTGCCGCCCGCCGCGGCCAGCAGGGGCGCGGGCCCGCTGTGCGGGTCGACGGGGCGGGCGTCGACGTGGGTGAGCAGCGCGCCCTCGCGCACGGGTGAGGCGGCCAGCGGGGAGCGGGCGCGCGAGTCGGAGGAGTTGCCCGGCAGGATGCGGCCGATCTGCCAGTCGCCCTCGGGGGTGCGGATCAGGTCGGCGCCGAGGAAGCCGATGGGCCGCTGGTAGTGCGGTGGACCCTCGTCCCGCCGCGCGGGGGTGACGTAGGCGTGCGAGGTGCCGAGTTCGCCGAGGACCTCGCGCAGCAGGTCGGCGAACTCGTCGGGGGAGGCGACGCGTTCGACCAGCGGGCGGTACTGGTCCAAGACGGCGTCCCAGTCGACGCCGCTCATGCCCGGGTCCCAGAAGTACGCCCTGATCAGCCGCCCGGCTTCCGCGTAGGCCTGCCGCCACTCGGCGGCCGGGTCGACGTCGTGGAGGACGCGGCGCATGTCGATGTAGGTGGTGCTGTCGGAGTCGGCCTGCTGTTCGGCCGGGACGACGCGGAGTATCCCCTCGTCGTTGACGACCAGCCGGGTGCCGTCCCCGCTGAGCGCGAACCAGTCGATGTCGCTGGTCAGCTCGGTGCGCTTGGCGGTGGTCAGGTCGAAGTGCTCCAGCGTGGGCCGGCCCGAGGTGTCGGCCGGGTTGACGAAGGTCTCGCCCAGGGCGCCCGAGATGGGGAACCGCAGCCAGATCAGCCCGCCGCCCGCCACCGGGCACAGCGCCGTGTACTTGGAGGCGGTCACCGGGAACGGCGTCACGCGGTTCGCCAGGCCTTCCGCCTCCACGATCACCGGCACCTCGGGCCCTTCCTCGTCCCCGCCCGCGCCCACCCGGTCCTGCGGGTCGAGTCCGCCCGCGGCGGGGCGGCCCTCCGGGGTGAGTGCGAAGGGCGAGAGCGTCGCCGAGGCCAGCGGCACCAGGTAGGGGCGGCAGCCCAGCGGGAAGGAGAGGTCGCCCGTGTGCACGTCGTAGACCGGATCGAAGCCGCGCCACGACAGGAAGGCCAGATAGCGCCCGTCCCGGGTGAAGACGGGCTGCTCGTCCTCGAACCGCCCGTCCGTGACGTCGAGGATCGTCCGCTCCGCTTCCGGCGCCTGCCCCTCGGCGACCTTCGCCAGCCTGATGCAGGACAGCGACCGCCCCACCCCCGGATGCGCCCACGCCAGCCACCGCGAGTCCGGGGAGAAGGCGGGGTCGTGCACGGGGCCGTTGTGCGACCGTACGACCTCGGTGATCGTGGCCTCGGGCGCGGACGTCTCCGGGTCGAGGTCCGGCACGTCGACGATCAGCAGCCGCCCGTCGTGCGCGACGACGGCCAGCCGCTCCCCCGAGGGAGAGGCCACCAGTTCGAGTACCCGGCCGAGCCGCCCGCCGGCCACCCGGTAGGCGGGCCGCTGCCGGGAGGCGCGGGGCAGGTCGGTGATCTCGATGGCGTCCTCGCCGTCCGCGTCCGTGACATGGGCGATCCGCCCGGTGCCGCCCAGCATCTCGGGCAACCGCGTCCGCACCCCCGGGGTGTCGGAGATGGCCCGCGCGGGACCGTCGCGGTGCGTGAGCCAGTACAGGCTGCCGCGTACCGCCACCGCGCTCGCCCGGCCCGTGTGATCGACGGCCAGCCCGTCCAGGTGCGCGCCCGCCGGCACCTGGTACGGGCGCCGCCCGGCGCGCTGCCCGCCCAGCCGCACGTCGAGCCGCCGGGGACGGGCCGTGCGCGCGAAGTCGTCGACCAGCCACAGGTCGCCCGCGCACTGGTAGACGACCCGCCGCCCGTCGGTGGCGGCGTGCCGGGCGTAGAAGGTGTCGTGATCGGTGTGGCGGCGCAGGTCCGAGCCGTCAGGCCGGCAGGAGTACAGGTTGCCGACGCCCTCGTGGTCGGAGAGGAAGGCGACCCGCCCGCCGACCAGCATCACCGCGTCCAGGTGCCCCTCGAGGCCGGGCAGCAGCCGCTCGCCCTGCAACCACATCCGCCCCGTGGCGCCGCCCCGGTACCGCTTCCAGCTCGCGGGCTCGTGCGGCGGCGTACCCGTCAGCAGCAGGGTGCGCCGCTCGCCCTCCTGCTCGGCGACGGCGATGTCCGAGACCGGACCCCACGGCAGTCTGCTGCCCGGACAGGGGGCGTCAGGACGGTCGGCGGGCGGCCCGTCGGGGCCCTCCACGGGGATGCGGTAGGACCAGGCGCGGTGCGCGAACGGTTCGCCGTGCGAGGCCACGGCCAGCACGTCGCCCTCCGGGGTCCAGCCGCACACCCGCGTGTCCGTGGCGCCCCAGTACGTCAGCTGCCGCGCGGGGCCGCCCTCCACCGGCACCAGATGGACCTCGGGGTCGAGGCTGCGCCAGGTGGTGAAGGCGACGCGCCGCCCGTCCGGGGAGAAGCGGGGGTGCCCGACGCGCGTGCGGTCGACGGTCAGCCGCCACGCCCGCCCGGACGGCTCCCCCGACCCGGGCAGCGCGGCGAGCCACAGGTCGTCCTCGGCCACGAAGCAGAGCCGGTCGCTGTGCAGGTGCGGAAAACGGAGGTACGCGCCGTCGTCGATCATCCCTCCCATGGTTCGGGCCGCGGTGGCCATCAGCAAGTTGTGACGTACCCCTCATTTCCGTCGCCGAGTCACCCTGATTCTGCGAGAGGGCGTCGATTGACATGAACTCTCATTTTTTTCTTCGCCCTGTCCGACCCCGAGACCGGAGAACCTCTCGTGGCCACGTTTTTGTACAGGCTCGGCAGACTCGCCTTCCGGCGGCGCCGCATCGTCGCCCTCGTATGGGTGGCGCTGCTCGTCGCGGCCGGGGCAGGCGCGTCCACCGCCTCCGCCCCGCCCGACGACGATTTCGCACTCCCCGGGACACAGGCCCAGAAGGCCTTCGACGTCCTGGAGGAGCGCTTCCCCGACGCCAACGCCGAGGGCGCCACGGCGCGCATGGTCTTCCGCGCTCCCACCGGCGAGAAGATCACCGCCGCCGACAACAGGGCCGCCGTCACCGAGACGGTCGGGAAACTGGGCGGCGGCCAGGCGGCTGCCGTCACCGACCCCTTCGCCAAGGGAAGCGGGGCGGTCAGCAAGGACGGCAGCACGGCCTACGCCTCCGTCACCTACAAGGTCCCCGCCCAGGACATCACCGACGCCACCCGCGAGACCATCGAGGACGCCGCACGCTCGGCACGCGCGGCCGGACTCACCGCCGAGACCGGCGGCGACGCCCTCCTCGTCGAACCCGAGATGGGCAACGCGGAGATCATCGGCATCGCCGTGGCCGCGATCGTGCTCGTCCTCACCTTCGGCTCGCTGATAGCCGCGGGACTGCCGCTGGTCACCGCGCTGATCGGGGTGATGATCGGCATCTCCTCCATCGCCGCGCTCGGCGCCACACTCGGCCTGTCGGCCAACACCACGACACTGGCCATGATGATCGGCCTCGCCGTCGGCATCGACTACGCCCTCTTCATCGCCTCCCGCTACCGCGCCGAGCTGACCGAGGGACGCGCGCGCGAGGAAGCGGCAGGACGCGCGGTCGGCACGGCAGGGTCCGCCGTCGTCTTCGCGGGACTCACCGTCGTCATCGCCCTGGTGGGCCTGTCGGTCGTCAACATCCCGATCCTCACCAAGATGGGGCTCGCCGCCGCGGGCACCGTGGTCATCGCCGTCCTGGTCGCCCTCACCCTCGTGCCGGCGGCACTGGGCATGGCAGGCAAACGGATCTTCGGCCGCCGGGTACGCAAGGCCAACCCGGTCACCGGAACACCGCCCGCCGCCGACGCGGCAGGCCAACGGCCGAAAGCCGGCGCCAGGTGGGCGGGGTTCGTGCTGCGCCGCCCCGTACTGGTCCTCGTGACCGCCGTGCTGGCGCTGGGCACCCTGGCACTGCCCGTCGGTGCCATGAAGCTCGGCCTGCCCGACGAGGGCAACCAGCCGCCCGACACCACCCAGCGCAAGGCCTACGACCTGCTCGCCGACGGCTTCGGCCCCGGCTTCAACGGTCCCCTCACGGCCGTCACCGACCTGCGCGATGCCGCGGACCCCGAGGCAGCCGCGGCCGAGATCGCCCAGCGGCTCGAACAGACCGACGGGGTCGTCGCCGTCAGCCCGCCGGCCTTCAACGACAGCGGCGACACCGCCACCCTCACCGCCGTCCCCGCCTACGGGCCCGGCGACAGCCGCACCGAGAACGTCGTGCACGCCATCCGCGACCAGGCCGGCGACATCCACCAGCGCACCGGAGCCACCCTGCTGCTCACCGGCTCGACAGCGGTCGCCATCGACTTCTCCCAGGTCATGAACGACGCCCTCGTGCCCTACCTGGCGCTCGTGGTCGGGCTGGCCTTCCTCCTGCTGATGATCGTCTTCCGGTCCGTCCTCATCCCGCTGAAAGCCGCCCTCGGCTTCCTGCTGTCCGTGCTGGCCGCACTGGGCGCCGTGGTCGCCGTCTTCCAGTGGGGCTGGCTGGCCGGCCTCATCGGCGTCGAACAGACCGGGCCGATCATGAGCATGATGCCGATCTTCATGATCGGAGTGATCTTCGGGCTCGCCATGGACTACGAGGTCTTCCTCGTGACCCGGATGCGCGAGGCGTACGTCCACGGCGAAGGGCCAGGACAGGCCATCGTCAGCGGCTTCCGGCTGGGCGCCCGCGTGGTGACCGCTGCCGCGGTCATCATGATCAGCGTGTTCGCCGGGTTCATCGGGGCCTCCGAACCCATGATCAAGATGATGGGCTTCGGGCTCGCCATCGCCATCCTCTTCGACGCGTTCGTCGTACGGATGGCTCTCGTGCCGGCGGTTCTTGCCCTGTTGGGGCGGCGGGCGTGGTGGCTGCCGCGGTGGCTCGACCGGGTGTTGCCTTCCGTCGACGTCGAGGGTGAACGTCTCCGCGCCACCCTCGCCTCTCCAGCCCCTGATGTCC
>NZ_JASKYT010000410.1:0-4968 GCF_041028275.1 Streptomyces sp. PU-14G | reverse complement strand
GCGCACACGCATCATCAGGGGCGGGGCCGCGGCTGCCGCGACCCCGCCCCTGATGATGCGTGTGCGCTTCACTTCGTACCTCCGCGCTTGCCGGTGCCCGCGGACTGGGTGAGCCGGTCGAGCATGAGGCCCAGGCAGACGATGGCGATACCGGCCGAGAGGCCGACGCCCAGGTCGCTCTTTTGGAGTCCGTAGACCACGTCGTAGCCGAGGGCGCCACCGCCGACCAGGCCGCCGATGACGACCATGGCCAGGACCAGGACGACGCCCTGGTTGCAGGCCAGCATCAGGGAGGGGCGGGCCAGCGGCAGCTGCACCTGGCGCAGCTGCTGCCAGCCGGTGCTGCCCAGCGAGCGGGACGCCTCCATGGCCGCCGGGTCCACGGTGCGCAGGCCCTGCGTGGTGATGCGGATGACGGCGGGCAGCGCGTACACGGCCGCCGCGAGGATCGCGGCGGGACGGCCGACGCCGACCAGCGCCACCACGGGCACCAGGTAGACGAACTGCGGCATCGTCTGCATGACGTCGAGGATCGGCCTAATCAGCCGCATCACCCACCGGGAGCGGGCGGCCAGGATGCCGATGACGACGCCGACGACGAGCGTGCACAGCACCGAGACGATCACCTGCGAGAGCGTGTCCATCGACTTGTCCCACAGGCCCAGGGCGCCCAGGACGGCGAGCGAGAGGACACCGGTCAGCCCGGCGCGCCAGGAGCCCGCCATCCAGGCCAGGACCGCCACCAGCAGCAGGACGCCCCACCAGGGCGCGGCCTGCATGGCGTCGCGCATCGGGTTGAGGATCCAGGAGGTGAAGTGCGCGGCCCACACGTCGGTGCCGCCGATGACGGGGATGCCGTCGGAGATGGACTTGGTGAACGACTCGATGCCCTTGGTCAGCGGCGAGGAGATCGACACGGTCCAGTGGATGGGCCAGGAACGCTCCCCGACAGGGCCGAAGAGGGTGCCGACGACGGCGAAGACGACGAAGACGCCCCAGGCCAGCCAGCCGCCGAGCTTCTCCAGGGCGATCGCGCCGGCGTCGCCGCCGGTGCGGGCGCGCCCCGGGGAGGTGTCGAGCTGGTCGCCGGCCGCGGCGGTCACCCGGTCGAGCCAGATGGCGATCAGCACGATGCAGCTGCCGGGGATGAGCGCCAGGCCCACGTTGTCCTTGGACAGCGCCTGGTAGACCTTGTCGCCGAGGCCGCCGGCGCCGATGACGGAGGCCATGACGACCATGGACAGCGCCATCATGATCGTCTGGTTGAGACCGAGGAGCATCTCCTTGCGGGCCAGCGGCAGCCGCGCCGTCCACAGCCGCTGCCAGGGGTCGGACCCCAGCGAGCGGGAGGCCTCCAGCGCTGCCGGGTCGGCGCCGCGCAGGCCCAGCGCCGTGAGGCGGGCCATGGGGGGCGCGGCGTAGATGACGGTGGAGACCAGCGCGGCCGGTGAGCCGATGCCGAAGATCAGCACCAGCGGCAGCAGGTAGGCGAACGCCGGCATCACCTGCATGGTGTCGAACACCGGGCGCAGGACCCGGTTGCCCGTCTCCGACAGGCCCGCGATCAGGCCGAGCAGCACGCCGATGACGGCGGAGACGGCGACCGCCACCACCATCAGGGCCAGCGTGGACATGGCGTATTCCCACACGCCCAGGACGCCGAAGACGCCGAAGGTGCACAGGGTCAGCAGGGCGATGCGCAGCGAGCGCACCTTCAGCCCGGCCCCCGACACGTACCAGGAGACGGCGGTGGCCAGCGCGGTCACGCCCAGCCAGCCCAGGTTGTTGAGGAAGGTGAAGACGTAGTCGACACCGCCCTCGGACCAGTTGCTGATGTGCAGCAGGAAGTAGAGGAACAGGGGGCTGGTGGCGCGGTTGTCGGTCAGCCAGTTGCTGAGCCAGTCCAGGCCGTCCTTGATGCCCGAGGACCAGTTCAGCGCGCCGGGCCAGCTGCCGTCCAGCGCGAGGGCACCGACGACGAGGGCGACGAGAACGAGGAGGAACGCCGTCACGGCGGGCCGGGCCAGCAGGGCGCGGGAGCCGCTCACCTCGGTGGTGGCGGGCGCCGCCGCGGTGGTCTTCTCCTTCTCCTTCTCCTTGTCAGGCTGCGGAAGGGTGGTGGTGCTCATATCAGCCCCCAGGCCGGCCGGCTCTCACGCGCACCCGGGGCGGGCACGGGATGGTGCGTCCTCATACGACGGCCACCTCCTTGGGCTCGCCGTCCTCGCCACGGCCCTCGCCGGCGTCCTCGTCCAGTCCGGCGACGACGCTCAGCAGGCGGGCGTCGTCGACGACGCCGATGGTGCGGCCGTTCTCCACGACGCGGGCGCTCTCGCCGCTGCGGGCGACGGCCTCGATGGCGTCGGCGACCAGCGTGTCGGGGGCGAGTTCGGCGCCCTTGCCGGCCTCCGCCTTCTCGGCCTTGCGCATGGCGCGGCGCACCGAGATGACCTGCTCGCGGGGGACGTCGCGGACGAAGTCGCGCACGTAGTCGTCGGCCGGGTTCGCGACGATCTCCTCGGGCGTACCCAGCTGGACGACCTCGCCGTCGCGCATCAGCGCGATGCGGTCGCCCAGGCGCAGCGCCTCGGACAGGTCGTGGGTGATGAAGACCATCGTGCGGCCCTCCTCGCGGTGCAGCCGGATAACCTCCTCCTGCATGTCGCGGCGGATCAGCGGGTCGAGCGCGCTGAACGGCTCGTCGAACAGCAGGACCTCCGGGTCGACGGCCAGTGCGCGGGCGAGGCCGACGCGCTGCTGCTGGCCGCCGGAGAGCTGGCCAGGGCGGCGCTCGCCCAGACCGTCGAGGCCGACCTTGGTGACCATCTCGGCGGCGCGCTCACGGCGCTCCGCCCTGCCGACGCCCTGGATCTCCAGGCCGTAGGCGACGTTGTCGACCACGCTGCGGTGCGGCAGGAGCCCGAAGTTCTGGAACACCATGGAGGCGCGGTGCCGGCGCAGCTCGCGCAGCGTGTCCTTGTCCATGGACAGCACGTCCTGGCCGTTGAAGTCGAGCCGCCCGGCGGTGGGTTCGATCAGCCGGGTCAGGCAGCGCACCAGGGTGGACTTGCCGGAGCCCGACAGGCCCATGACGACGAAGACCTCGCCCTTGTGGACGTCGAAGGAGACATCGCGCACGGCGGCCGTGCAGCCGGTTTTCTCCCGCAGCTCGGTCTGCGACAGCCCCTTGACCTGCTCGTCGTGCGGGAGCCGCATCCTGGCGCCCTTGGGCCCGAAGACCTTCCACAGGTTGCGGACGGAGATGACGGGGCTGTCAGCGCTCGCGTCGTTCGTCCTGGTCACGTCGTTGCTCTCGGCGTTCGCGGCGTTCGCAGCGGATGCGGTGGCCTCAGCGGTCTCGGACATCACGCAACACCTCCCGGTGCCGTAGTCGAATGGGGTCGGATGAGATCGACCGCCTTCTCGCCGAGCATCAGCACACCGATCATGGGATTGACGGCGGGCATGGTCGGGAAGACGGAGGCGTCCGCGATGCGGATGCCGGACAGGCCGCGCACGCGCAGCCGCGGGTCGACGACGGCGAGCGCGTCGTCCTGAGCCCCCATCCGGCAGGTGCCCGCCGGGTGGTAGACGGTGTGCGCGGCCTTGCGCACCAGCTCGCTGATCTGCTCGTCGTCCGTCACCTCGGGCCCGGGGAAGACCTCACGCTTGAGCCACTTGGCGAACGGCTCGGCCTGCGCGACCTTGCGGGCCAGCTTGATGCCGTCCACGAGGGTCTGGCCGTCGTAGTCCCTCTCGTCCTCGAAGTACCGGAAGTCGAGCGCCGGCTTGACCTCGGGGTCGGCGGAGGTGAGGTAGACCCGGCCGCGGCTGCGGGACTTGGGGATGTTCGGGGTCATCGACACGCCGTGCTCGGGCCGCTCGTAGCCCAGCCGCTCGGGGTTGTCGGTGAAGGGGATCTGGTAGAAGTGGAACATCAGGTCAGGGCCCTGGTGGTCCGGGTCCCGCTTGACGAACAGCCCCGCGTCGGAGTCCATCGCGGAGTTGTCGGGGATCGGCCCGTCCGTCTCCCACACGATCACCGACTCGGGGTGGTCGATGAGGTTCTCGCCCACGCCCGGCAGGTCGTGCACCACCGGGATGCCCAGCGCCTGAAGGTCCTCCTTCTTCCCGACGCCCGAGTGCATCAGCAACCGCGGCGTGTCCACCGCGCCGGCGCACACCAGCACCTCGCGGCCCGCCGTCAGCAGCGTCTCCTCGCCGTCCTTGGAGCGGACGTGCACGCCGGTGACGGTCTTGCCGTCCTCCCCGCCGAACTCCAGCTTGTACGCCCAGGTCTCCAGCAGGATGTGCAGGTTGGGGCGGTCACCGGCCTCGATGTGCGGGTGCAGGTAGGCGACCGAGGCGGAGGATCGCTTGTTGTTCTCCGGGTGGTAGGACAGGTCGAAGAAGCCGACGCCCTCGTCGAAGGGCTGGTCGTTGAAGCCGACGACCTCGGGGACGTCCAGCGCCTCCTTCGCCGCGTCGATCCAGTCCTGCGCGATGGCGTTCTGGTCCTTCTTGGCGACACGCACGATGTTGTTGCGCAGCCTGCCGAAGTAGGGCTCCATGTCCTTCGCGCCCCAGCCGGCGGCCCCCGCCGTCTCCCACTCGTCCCAGTCCGAGGGCAGCGGCTTGAAGGAGATCAGCGTGTTGTGCGACGAGCAGCCGCCGAGCACCTTGGCGCGGCTGTGCAGGATGTGCGAGTTGCCGCGCGGCTGTTCGGTGGTCGTGTACTCGTAGTCGAGCTCGCCTCCCAGCAGGCCCAGCCACTTGCGGAGGGTGAGCACCTCGGGCCGGTCGATGTCCGAGGGCCCTCCTTCGATGAGGGCGACGGTGACGTCCGGGTCCTCGGTGAGCCTTGAGGCGATCACCGACCCGGCCGTCCCACCTCCGACGATCACGTAGTCATAGCTGGACATGGGGGACTGCTCCTTGGAACTTGCGGGGACTCGGGGGATGAGGGGG